>JADGAL010000449.1 GCA_015232025.1 Alphaproteobacteria bacterium | reverse complement strand
CACGCCGGTGCCGTTGTCGCCGACCGTCAGCCGCATCAGGCCGGCGGCCGCCGGCTGGGCGCGGATCTCGATGCGGCCGCGCCCGCCACCCCTGGCGGCCAGCCGCTCGCGCACCGAGTCCAGCGCGTTGGCCAGCAGATTGATCATCACCTGTTCCAACTGGACCGGCCGGCCCTTGACCGGCAGCGGCGCGGGCGGCAGGTCGATGACCAGATCGACATCGGCGTGGCGCACCTGCTGGGCCATCAGCGCGGCGGCTTGGCGGGCGGCGTCGCAGGCGTCGAACACCGCGATGGCGTCGCTGTCCTTGCGGCTGAAGGCGCGGATGTGGTCAATGATCTCGGCCATGCGGCGGGCTTGGTCCGAAATCAGCGCGAATTGGCCGGTCTGATAGTCGGGCGTGGCGCGGCCGCGCTCGATCAGCAGCAGCGCGCCCTCGGCCGCCATGCGCATGATGTTCAGCGGCTGGCTGAGTTCATGCGCCATGCCGGCCGCCATCTCGCCCAGCACGGCCAGCTTGCCGGCCTGGATCAGTTGGGCCTCGATCTGCTTGCGCTCCGAGATGTCGCGGATCACCAGTTGGCGGGCCGGCTGGCCCAGGAAGGTGGTGTCGCCGACGGCGACCTCGGCGTGGAAGGTCTCGCCGTCCAGCCGCATCAGCACGAATTCGGCGAGATGGTGGAGCGGCAGGCGGCGGGCCAGGCGCTCGCGATGCTGGGGTGGAACCAGCTCGATCATCGCGCGCCCCTCGAGCGAGTCGTCGGGGCCGGCGCGAAAAACCGAGCGGGCGGCGGCGTTGGCGAACACCACCGAACCCTCGACATGCACCAAGATGGCGTCGGGCGACAGCTCGACCAGGGTGCGGTAGCGCTCTTCGCTTTCCGTCAGCTCGCGCTCGGCGCGCAGGCGCTGCTCGCGGGTTCGCTGGGTGTCGACGCCATAGGCCAGGTTGCGGGCCAAATCGGCCAGCAGGCGCACCTCGCGCTCGTCGAACGAGTCGGGCTCGGCGCCGTAGATCGCCAAGGCGCCGATCACCCCGCCCCTGATCGTCATCGGCAGGGCGATCAGCGAGGCGAAGCCGTGGCGTTTGGCCTCGTCGCGCCACGGCGCGAACGAGGCGTCGCTGGCGGTGTCGCGGCTCACCACCATCCGGCCGGTGCGGATCGCCCGTCCCATCGGGCCGCCGCCGCGTGGGTCGGCCTCGTCCCACGACACCTGGGCGGCGGCGACATAGCCGTGGTCGTCGCCCGACACGGCGACCGGCTCCACCGAACGGTCGGGCCGGGCATAGCCGACCCAGGCCATCCGGTAGCCGGCCTGTTCGACCGCGATGCGGCAGACCTGGTCGATCAATTGCCGCTCGCTGGAGGCGTGGACCAGGGCTTCCGACGAACGGGTCAGCGCCATCATGGCGCGGCTGACCCGCAGCAATTCGCCCTCGCGCTCCTGCGCGGCGGTGATGTCGTGGATGGTGGCGACGAACAGCGCCGGCTGGGCCTCACCCGAGAATTGAAGGCGCACCTCGACCGGATAATGCGAGCCGTCCTTGCGCCGCTGCATGGTCTGGAAGGCGACGTCCCGCGAATCGCCGGTGCGCAGCGGGAACAGCAGCCGCTCGAACCGCCCGCGGTTGAATTCCGGCATCAGGTCGATCGGCGTCAGGTTGCGCCATTCCTGGTCGTCGAGGCCGAGATTGTCGCGCGCCCCACGGCTGATCGCCAACAAGGTCAGCGTCTCGGCATGGAAGGTCATGATCTCGCTGGCCGAGGCGCCGAGGATGCGGCCCAGGCGGGAGGGCAGCGAGTCCCGCTCGTTCGCCTCGGTCAAACTAGGCACCCCCCGCTGATCGTCCATTTCGATCATAGCGCGGCCGGCCAACTCTTGCATCACCCGCTGAAAGGTTGACCAACGTCAAGTTGGCGGGGGCGCGGTCGGATTTACACTGATTCCACGGTCGAGGCGGGGCGATCGCCGCCAGCGCAACGGTGGGTGCGCTGAGCGCAATGGGAAGCTCAGAAGACTCTTTAACTTTTCGGCTGCAAATGTCGCGGCCCCGGTGATGGGGCGGAAGGGCGATCGGACGTGGATTTCGGAAGACGCAATTTGTTGAGGGGCCGGTTGCGGCGCGCGCCAGCCGCCGTCAGGCCGCCCGGCGCCCTGGCCGAGGCAGACTTTCTGTCAGTTTGCGACCGTTGCGGCGACTGTTCCCGCGCCTGCCCGGAAGGGATCGTGGCGCGCGGCGACGGCGGCTTTCCGATGATCGATTTCAAGGCCGGCGGCTGCACCTTCTGCGGCCTATGCGCGAAGGCCTGCAAGCCCGGCGCCCTGGCCGCGAAGCCGTCCTGGCCGCTCAAGGCTTCGTTCGGCGAGCGTTGCCTGTCGGCCCAAGGCGTCGTCTGCCGCGTGTGCGGCGAGCGCTGCGAGGCCGCAGCGATCCGCTTCCGGCCGATGCCGGGCGGCTTTTCGCGCCCCGAATTGACGGCCG
>JADGAL010000448.1 GCA_015232025.1 Alphaproteobacteria bacterium | reverse complement strand
GCTGGCCGAAGCGAAAACCGCCGCCATCCCCTGCGCCCGCATCGGCACCACCGGCGGAACCGTGCTGACGCTGGACGGCAAGGTGCTGGCCTCGGTCGCCGAGATGAAATCGCTGAACGAGGCGTGGCTGCCCGGCTACATGTCCAAGGCGGCGGCGCATTGACGTGGGGAAGAAACGGGGAAACACTAAGGACACAAAGGACACCAAGGGAAGGGGGCGATTGGCTCGCCACAATCCCGGCCCCCACAGGTAACCCGAACCCAACCTGAACGGCCCGATCAGGCCTCGTTCAGGTTGGGTTTGGCATTGTACCGGCATTGCAGTTCGCAGGAGACGACGCGATGCTCGGAAAGATGATGATCCACGCCCTTGTTGCCGCCGCCCTGATCGGATCGGCGGCCACCGTTTTCGCCCAGGACGACGACCGGAATTCGGTCGCCGACGCGGATGATGGAGTCCGCGCGTCCACCACCGACACCAGCCAGGGCACCCGGCCCGGCCGCCGCCATGACAATGATCGCGACCACGACGGTAGGCGCGACCGCGACCACGACGGCAAGCGCGACCATGACCGCGGGCGCGATCGCGACCATCGCCGCTGAGCCGGGCGCGCCGCCACACGCCCAACTTGCCGCCACCGACCGTTCGCGGTCATAGTCGTGGTGGCGAGGGGGGCATATGGCGTCCGGCGAGCATCGAATCTTCATTTCCTATTCGCGCCATGACGGCGGCAGGGTCGCCGCGCGCGTGAAACAGGCCCTTAACGAGCGCGGCCTGACCGCTTGGCGCGACATCGAGGATATGATCCCCGGCGATCACGTCCTCGCCCAGGCGCTGGAGGCGATCGAACAGGCCGAGCATCTGGTCCTGATCCTCACCCCCCGCGCCCTGGCCTCGGACTGGGTGAAGCGGGAATGGAGCCACGCCCGCGCCAATGGCGTGATGATCAGCCCGATCCTGGCCGATCCCACCATCGACAAGACATCGCTGCCCCGCTGGATACAATCGGTCGATCTGTGCGACCCGAACCAGCCGGAACGCTGGACCCGTCTGCTCAGGGTTCTGGAAGACAAAGGCCGGGTGCGCCGGGTGCCGGACATGACGCCGCCCGCCGTCGACCTTGTCGCGCGCCCGGCCGAGTTCGAGCGGATCAAGCAAGCGATCCTGGCACCCCCGGCCGGCCCGGTGGGCATCACCACGGCGCTGCGCGGCGGCGGCGGCTTCGGCAAGACCATGCTGGCCAACGCGCTGTGCCACGACGAGGACATCCGCCTCGATTTCCCCGATGGCCTGCTGCATGTGTCGCTCGGCAAGGAGGGCCGCTCGCCCACCGCATTGATCATCGACCTGATCGAACTGCTGACGGGAGACCGCCCCGGCTTCGAGGACGCCAACGTCGCCGCCGCGCAGCTCGCCCAAGCGATCGGCGAGGCGCGGCTGCTGCTGGTGATCGACGACGTGTGGTCGCGCGGCGATCTCGAACCCTTCCTGCGCGGCGGCCCCAATTGCGTGCGTCTGGTCACCACCCGCAACATTGCGGTCCTGCCGCCCGACTCGGTCACGGTGAATGTCGACTCGATGACCGGGGACGAAAGCGTGGCGGTGCTCGCGCGCGGCCTGAAGCCCGACCCCGCCCTCGCCGCCCGGCTGGCGGCGCTGGCCGACCGGCTGGGGCACTGGGCGCAGTTGCTGGCGATGGCCAATGGCTGGCTGCGCGGCCGGGTGACGGACGGCGAGTCGCTGGGCGACAGTCTCGAAAACTTCGAGAGGCGACTGACCGCGCGCGGCCTGACCGCCTTCGATCCCAAGAACGAAAAGGAGCGTGAGCGCTCGATCCGCCTGTGCATCGAGGCCAGTCTCGAGGACCTGCCCGCGACCGACGCCGACCGTCTGGCGGAACTGGCGGTCCTGCCCGAGGACGAGCCCACCCCCCTGGCGATCATCGAAGCCCTGTGGGCCGAAACCGGCGGGCTGGACGACATCGAGGCCGACGAACTGTACCGAGGCTTCGCCGCCGCGTCGCTGACCCAGCCCCTCGACCTCGGCGCCCGCACCCTGCTCCTGCACGACAACATGCTGTGGTACCTGCGCGAGCGCCTGGGACCGGAAGGCCTGCGCGCCGCGCATCGGGCGATGGTCGCCGCCGTCGACCGCCTGTGCGGCGGCGACTGGACCAGACTGCCCAATGCGTATGCCTGGCGCCACGCCATCCGCCATCTGCGCGAGGCCGGAGACGAGCGGGCGGAAACCCTGCTGACCGACTACGCCTGGCTGAAGGCCAAGCTGGCGGCCACCAGCGCGCAGGACCTGTTCGAAAGCTTCGTCCCGGAACCGACGACCGAGGCAACCCGCCTGACCGGCCGCGCCCTGGCGATGGGCGTGCCCACATTGACACAGTATCGCGAACAACTGCCAGTCCAGATCGCCGGCCGTCTGGAACGGATCGACGCCCCCATCCTGGCGCCGCTTCTCACGACGGCCAAGGCGGACTTCCCCAGATTATTGCTGCGCCCCA
>JADGAL010000447.1 GCA_015232025.1 Alphaproteobacteria bacterium | reverse complement strand
ATCGCCTTCTCGAACGCCAGCTTGGCGCTGGTGCATGGACTCAGCCGGCCGATCGGCGCGTTCTTCCACGTTCCGCACGGCCTTTCCAACGCCATGCTGCTGCCGACCGTGACGGCGTTCTCGGCGCCCGCCGCGCTTGGACGCTACGCCGATTGCGCCCGCGCCATGGGCGTGGCGGCGCCCGGCGCCCGCGACGAAGCGGCGGTGGAGGCGTTGCTTGACGAATTGCGCCGGCTGAACGCCGATCTCGACGTGCCGACGCCATCGGCATGGGGCATCGCGGCCGACGATTGGTTCGGCAAGATCGAGACCATGGCCGATCAGGCGATCGCCTCGGGCTCGCCGGCCAACAACCCGCGGGTGCCGACCAGGGACGAGATCCTGTCGCTGTACCGCGCGGTGTGGGATTCCTAAAAGCGGATCGTGTACTGGGCGCCGACCAGGTCGACATGGTTGTCATATTCGCCGGTCAGCCGGCCGGCCAACGGATCGTCTTGGTCGATGCTGGCCGAGCCGCCGAAGATGTGGCCATAGGTCAGGCTGAGCCGGTGGCCCGGCGCGGGCGTGTAACCCACGCCGCCGGTCACCCAGATGCGGTCCGAATCGGGGATGCGGGGAGTGCGGAATTCGTCCTCCACGGGCGCGACGTCGTAGGCGGTGCCCACTTGCAGGGTCAGCCGCTCGGTGGGCTTCCAGGTGGCGCCCAGCGCCCCGAACCAAGTGTCGTTCCAGTTCTGCGGCTGCACGATGGCGGGCCGATCATCGTCGAAGTCCAGGCGCAGGGTGCGGAACACCGACCAGCCGGTTCGCGAGACGTCGGCCATCACCGCCCATTGCGGCGTGATTTCGTGATAGACCCCCACCGTCGCCGTGTCGGGCAGGGTGATCACGCTCCTGGTGCCGCTGGCCAGGAAGGCCGGATTGGCAGCCAGCGCGAGGGGAACGCCCTCGAACGCGGCGTCGCCGCGAATGTCGTGGCGCATCCGTGACCGATAGGCGAAACCGGCCCGCGTCGAAGGGGTGAATTCGACCATCGCGCTGGCGGTCCAGCCCCACGCCCAATCGTCGCCGGTCACCCGGAACAATCCGTCGCTGGCGCCGAAATCGACGGCGTTGGTCAGCAGGATGTCGACCCACTCGACCTGCGCGCCGGCCGCCACGGACAGCGAGCGGTTCACCCGATAGGCCACCGAGGGGCTGAGATTGACGGTCGTCAACTCGCTGTCGAGCGCGTGGTAGCGGCCGACCCAATCCTCGTCGTAATCCGAGCGCATCCCGAACGGCGCGGTGAGGGCGAGGCCCAGCCGCCAGTCGTCGGCCGGGTCCCACATCAGATAGGCGGCCCCGACCAGCACGCCCAGCGGGTGGTCGCCGCCGTCCGAACCCGGAACTTGGACGCCGCGCAAGCTGTTGGTTCCGCGGAATCGCGAGGACGGCATGACCCAGGCGGCGCTCGCCCCGGCCTGATCGCCATGCAGGCGGGTCATTCCCGCCGGATTGTGGAACAGGGTGTCGACGTCGTAGGCCTTGGCCGTCGAGCCGGCATAGGCGTTGCCCAGCCCCTCGCCGCTCTCCTCGCGCAACTGGAAGCCCGAGGCCCACGCCGCGCCATCGGCAAGGGCTATGATCGTGGCGGCCAGGGCCAGGATGGGGTGGTGACGCATGCCCCCGAATTCGGGTGGCCGCGAATAGGGTCAATCCAGACTGGCCGGAAGGCCCGCGTCATTCGATCTTCGTATCCTCGTCATCGCCGATCAGGCGTTTCAGGACGAAGGCCAGGTCATGCGGGGTCACCGGCTTGTGCAGCACCAGCGCGCCCAGCGACTCGGCGTCCTTTAAGCACGCGTCGCCGGTTTCGCCGGTCAGCACGACGCCGGGAATGTCGTCGCCGCAGCAGGCGCGAATGCCCCGGATCGCGTCGGTACCGACCAAGCCGTTGCGCAGCCGGTAATCGGCGACGATCAGGTGCGGCGGGGCGCGGGACCGCAACTGACCAAGGGCGTCGTCCTTCGAGCCGGCCATGATCACCCGATAGCCCCATTGCTCCAGAAGGGTGCTCAGGGCCAGCAGCACCATGGGGTCGTCATCGACCACCACCACCTGACGGCCCCGCGAGCCCTCCAGCGGGGGAATCTCGACGGGCGGTTCGGTGGCGACGATCGCCTCGGCGGCCAGCGGAACCGCGATCGAGAAGGTCGAGCCAACGCCCGGTCGCGAGCGGACCTCGACGGGGTGGTCGAGCACCGCCGAAAGACGCTGCACGATCGCCAAACCCAATCCCAGGCCGCGCGCCTTGTCGCGCTCGGGGTTGCCGACCTGATGGAACTCCTCGAAGATCAGCTTCAGGTGGTCGGGGGCGATGCCGATGCCGGTGTCCTCGACCTCGATCAGGACGGTGTCGCCCTCCGTCCGGGTGGACAGGACGATGCGGCCCCGCTCGGTGTAGCGCAGGGCGTTCTCGACCAGATTGCGGACCATGCGACCCAGCATGGTCTTGTCGCTGCGCACCACCAGTTGTCCCGAGGCGCCGCGGCGCGGTCGG
>JADGAL010000446.1 GCA_015232025.1 Alphaproteobacteria bacterium | reverse complement strand
CCGGCTCGGCGCCGGGCACCGGCTGGACGCTGTATCCGCCGCTTTCGACCATCGGCCATCCCGACGCGGCGGTCGATTACGCCATCCTGGCTTTGCATCTGGCGGGCGTCTCGTCGATCCTGGGGGCGATCAACTTCATCACCACCATCATCAACATGCGCGCGCCGGGCATGACCATCCACCGCATGCCGCTGTTCGTCTGGGCCATGTTGATCACGGCGGTGCTGTTGCTGCTGGCCGTTCCGGTGCTGGCCGGGGCGCTGACCATGCTGCTGACCGACCGCAATTTCGGCACCGCCTTCTTCAACCCGGCGGGCGGCGGCGACCCGGTGCTGTATCAGCACCTGTTCTGGTTCTTCGGCCATCCCGAGGTCTACATCATGATCCTGCCGGCCTTCGGGATCATCAGCCACATCATCTCGACCTTCTCGAAGAAGCCGGTGTTCGGTTATCTGGGCATGGCCTACGCGATGGTGTCGATCGCCGTGATCGGCTTCATCGTGTGGGCGCACCACATGTTCACCGCGGGCCTAAGCGTCGACACCCGCGCCTATTTCACCGCCGCCACCATGATCATCGCGGTGCCCACCGGCATCAAGGTGTTCAGTTGGCTGGCCACCATGTGGGGTGGATCGATCGAGTTGAAGACGCCGATGCTGTGGGCGATGGGTTTCGTGGCCCTGTTCACGATGGGCGGCGTGACCGGCGTGGTGCTGGCCAATTCCGGCGTCGACATCGCGCTGCACGACACCTATTACGTGGTCGCCCACTTCCATTACGTCCTGTCGCTGGGCGCCGTCTTCGCGATGTTCGCGGGGTTCTATTACTGGATCGGCAAGATGTCGGGCCACCAGTATCCCGAGACCTTGGGCAAGATCCATTTCTGGATGATGTTCATCGGCGCCAACCTGACCTTCTTCCCGCAGCACTTCTTGGGGCTGGCCGGCATGCCGCGCCGCATCCCCGACTATCCCGACGCCTATGCGGGCTGGAACATGATCTCGTCGCTGGGCGCCTTCCTGGGCTTCGCGGGCGCGCTGTTCTTCCTGTACGTGGTGTGGCGCACCTTCGCGGTCGGCCAGCGGATCGCCGCCAACCCGTGGGGAGCCGGCGCCACCACCCTGGAATGGACGGTGTCGTCGCCTCCACCCCTGCACAGCTTCGAGAAATTGCCGCATTTCGGCCAGCCGGCGGAGTGAGGCGATGCGACGCGCCAAGACCCTGACCGTCGCCCTGTCGCTGGTGGCCGTCGTGGCGATGGGCGGCTTGGTGGCGGCCTCGGTGCCGCTTTACCGCCTGTTCTGCGAGGTCACCGGCCTGGGCGGCACGACGCGCCAAGCCGAGGCCGGCGCGCCTTGGCCGCCAAGCGACGCCATGGTGACGGTACGCTTCGACGCCAATGTGAACGGCAAGCTGCCCTGGCGCTTCCAGCCGGACCAGCCGCAAATGCGCGTCCGCCTGGGCGAGACCGTGCTGGCCAGCTACACCGCCGAGAACCTGTCGGCCGAGCCGATCACCGGAACCGCGACCTACAACGTGACCCCCGCCAAGGCGGGCCAGTTCTTCAACAAGGTCGAGTGCTTCTGCTTCACCGAGCAGCGTTTGGCGCCCGGCCAGACGGTTCACATGCCGGTCGCCTTCTGGGTCGACCCGGCGCTGGTCGTCGATCCCGACACCAACGAGGTCGGCACCATCACGCTGTCCTACACCTTCTTCAGGGGATCGCCATGAGCGACGCCACGCAGCAGCACCCGTACCATCTGGTCGATCCCAGCCCGTGGCCGGCGCTGGGCTCGCTCGCCGCCTTCCTGGCCGCCTTCGGGGCGGTGCGATGGTGGCACGGCGGCTCGCCCTGGATTTGGGCGCTGGGCATCGCCACGGTTCTGGCCACCATGGCCCTGTGGTGGCGCGACGTGGTGCGCGAGGCGGCGCACGGTTCGCACACCCCGGTGGTGCGCCACGGCCTGCGGGTCGGCATGGCGCTGTTCATCATCTCGGAGGTGATGTTCTTCGCAGCCTTCTTCTGGGCGTTCTTCAACGCCGCGCTGGGCGTCAATCCCCAGGTCGAGGCGTGGCCTCCGCTGGGCATCGAGCCGCTGGACACCTGGGACCTGCCCTTCCTCAACACGCTGATCCTGTTGTCTTCGGGCCTGACCCTGAACTGGGCGCACCACTCGCTGCTCGAGGGCGATCGGCGCGACGTGATCCGCGCCCTGGCGCTGACCGTGGCGTTGGGGGTGGTCTTCCTGATCTTCCAGGCGATCGAGTACGGGCACGCCACCTTCGGCTTCCGCGAGGGCGTGTTCCCGACCGTGTTCTACATGGCCACCGGCTTCCACGGCTTCCACGTTTTGGTCGGCGTGTGCTTCCTAAGCGTCAACCTGGTCCGCGTGATGCGCGGCCATTTCAGCCCCGAGCACCATGTCGGATTCGAGGCGTCGGCGTGGTATTGGCACTTCGTCGACGTGGTGTGGATCTTCCTGTTCGTGTGGGTCTATTGGTGGGGCGGGGCTTGACGCCGGCCGGGCGGCGCGCTTTGCTCAGCCAATGATGAGGCAG
>JADGAL010000445.1 GCA_015232025.1 Alphaproteobacteria bacterium | reverse complement strand
TCGACCTGATGATCGACGGACGATGATCGTGCGGAGAGTATCGCCCCAAAAAAGGCGTATTTGGCTCATAAAGGGCTCGCCATGAACAAACCGACCCGCTTTCTGCTGCGCATGTTCCTGTTCCTCGCCGTGGTCGCCGGACTGGCGGCGGTCATGTCGCCGGGGCTGATCAAGGCGTTCTCGACCAACCCGCCGTTGAACGGGTTGATCCTTGGCGTGTTCCTGGTCGGCGTGTTGCTGAATTTCCGCCAAGTGCTGATGGTCGGCCCCGAGGTCGCCTGGATCGAAAGCTTCCGGCGCGGTCAGGCCGAGGTGTCGTCCGACAAGCCGCCGCGCCTGCTGGCGCCCTTGGCCACCATGCTGCGCGAGCGGCGGGGCGACCGGGTCAGCATCTCGGCGATCGCCATGCGCTCGGTGCTCGACGGCATCATGTCGCGGCTGGACGAATCGCGCGAGATTTCGCGCTACTTCGTCGGGCTGATGGTGTTCTTGGGCCTGCTTGGCACCTTTTGGGGTCTGGCCCAGACGGTTGGTTCGGTCAGCGACGTGATCCGCAATCTGACGCTGGCCGGCGACGACGTCGAAGCGATGTTCGGCGGCCTCAAGAAGGGGCTGGAGGCGCCGCTGTCCGGCATGGGGACGGCGTTCTCGTCCTCGCTGTTCGGCTTGGCCGGCTCGCTGGCCCTGGGATTCCTCGATTTGCAGGCCAACCAGGCGCAGAACAGCTTCTACAACGAATTGGAGGAGTGGCTGTCCAGCCTGACGCGCCTGTCCGGCGGCGCCTTCGCCTCGGATGGCGGCGACCAGTCGGTGCCGGCCTACATCCAGGCGCTGCTTGAGCAGAACGCCGACAGCCTTGAAAACCTTCAGCGCATCATCACGCGCGGCGAGGAAAGCCGGATCGCCGGCAATGCCGGGATGCGCGCCCTGACCGAGAAGCTGTCTTCGCTCACCGACCAGATGCGCGCCGAGCAGACCTTGATGATCCGTCTGGCCGAGGCGCAGCTTGAGATGAAGCCGGTGCTGGCCCGCTTGGCCGAGTCCAACGGCGGCGGCGTCGACGAGGCCACCCGCGCCCACATCCGCAATCTCGACGGCGCGTTAAGCCGCATGGTCGAGGAAATGCCGATCGCGCGCGACGAGATGATCCGCGAGATGCGCAGCGAGTTCAAGATGCTGGCCCGCACCATCGCCGCGATCGCCGAGGAAGCCGAACACTAGGGCTGGGAGTCCAAGCCATGGCCTCGTCCGGCCGCCGTTTCCGCCGCACCCCCGACATCTGGCCCGGCTTCGTCGACGCCCTGGCCACGCTGGTGATGGTCATCACCTTCCTGTTGCTGGTGTTCGTGCTGGCCCAATTCTTCCTGGGCCAGGCGCTGAGCGGGCGCGACGTGGCGCTAAGCCGGCTCAACCGCCAAATCGGCGAACTGGCCGAGCTTCTGGCCCTCGAGCGCAGCACCAACAGCGAACTGCGCGCCAACATCGCCCAGCTTTCCGGCGAATTGCAAAGCTCGGTCGCCGACCGCGAGCGCCTGTCGGGCCGCATGAAGGACACCGACGACGTGCTGGCCGCCGTCGGCGCCGACCGCGAGGCCCTGAAAAGCAAGCTGCGCGAAGCCGATCTGCTGCGCCACGACATCGCCGCCCTGAAGGCCCTGCGCGCCGAGATGGAAGCCAAGGTCGCCGAGTTGGGCGCCAAACTGGGCGAGAAGGAAGGCCAGATCGCCCAGGAGCGCAAGCTGTCCGAGGAGGCGCGCGCCCATGCCGCCCTGCTCAACGCGCAGCTCGAATCCCTGAAGCTGGAAATCCAACGGCTGGTCGCCGCGCTCGACGCCTCCGAGGCGCTGGCCAAGGAACAGAAGGTGCAGATCGCCGATCTGGGCGGCCGGCTCAATCAGGCGCTGGCCAGCAAGGTCGAGGAGTTGAAGCGCTACCGCTCGGAATTCTTCGGCCGCCTGCGCGAAGTGCTGGGCAGCCAGCCGGGCATCCGGGTCGAGGGCGACCGCTTCGTGTTCCAGTCCGAATTGCTGTTCGGCACCGGCTCGGCCGAGGTCGGCGAGGCCGGGCAGGCCCAACTCGCCCAACTCAGCCGCACCCTGCTCGACATCTCGAAGCAGATCCCCACCGATCTGGCCTGGGTGCTGCGGGTCGACGGCCACACCGACCGGGTGCCGATCGCCACCGCCCGATTCGCGTCGAACTGGGAATTGTCGACCGCCCGCGCCACCTCGGTGGTGAAGTTCCTGATCGCCCAGGGCATCCCGCCCGAACGCCTGGCCGCCGCCGGCTTCGGCGAATTCCAGCCGCTCGACCACAGCCCCGGCGAGGAAGCCCTGGCCCGCAACCGGCGAATCGAACTGCGGCTGGATCAGCGGTGAGTTTTCAAAGCTGGACCGCCACCCCGGTCGCCTTTTCCAGTTCCTCGGACAGCAGCTTGCTTAGGATCACCTCGCCGCCCCGGCTCGATCGCCATACCCCGGCGGCGGCGTCCCAGTCGAAGTGCCAGGCGCCGCTTTCCGGCGAGGCGAGCCAAAGCTGGCGGTTGGGGCCGTGCTTGTTCAGCACGTAATGG
>JADGAL010000444.1 GCA_015232025.1 Alphaproteobacteria bacterium | reverse complement strand
AGGCGCCGATGAAGATCAGCAGATTGAGGGCGGTGTTGACGCGGCCCGACAGGTCGGGCGGGAAGGCTTGGGTCAGGTTGGCGTAGTTGAGGGTCGAGGCCACCCCGAAAAAGCCGAAGGCCACCATCAACGCCATCGTCGAGCCGGCCCAGCCGGCGGCCATCGCGACTTGCAGCCCGAGAAAGATCACCATGCCCACGGCGGCCACCGTATTGCTGGAGACGCCCAGCCGCCCCAGGCGCTCGGCCAGCGCGCCGATCAGCACGAAGCCGGCGACCATGGCGGCGGCGGCGAAGAACAGGTGATTGGCGGCATGGGCGCGGTCCAGCCCGGCGACGTCGCGCAGCCAGGGGCCGAGCCATAGGCCCTGGATCGACAGGAAGGTCGACTGCGACAGGGTGCTGAACGGCGCGACGCGCCAAAACACCCGGCTTTTGAAAATGCGCCCAAGGTCGCGCACCTGCCGCGACAAGGGCTGCGCGATCGGCTTGTCGTGATGCTCGGGGACCACCAGGAACAGGGTCGCCGCCACCCCCAGGGTGGCCAGCGCCAGGATGATGAACACGCCGCGCCAGTCGGTCAGGCGCAGCGCGGCCTCGACCGGCGCGGTGGCGGCCAGCGCGCCCAGCCCGCCGGACGCCATCATCAGTCCGTTGACCAAGGCCAAGCGCTCGCGCGGGAACCATTGCACATTGGCCTTGAAGGCGGCCATCAGGCAGGCCGACACGCCGAAGCCGATCAGCGCCCGCCCGGCGATCAGCCCGGTGGCGCTGTCGGCGCGCGAGAAGGTCAGCGCGCCCAGGGCGGCGATCAGCAGCAGCGCCGACTCGACGCGGCGCGGCCCCAGGCGGTCGAGCAGAATGCCCAGCGGCAGTTGCGCCGCCGCGAAGGTCAGGAAATAGGCGCTGGTCATCAGGCCCAGCGCCGCCGCGTCCAGGACGACGGCGCGCGCCAGATCGGGCGCGATCACCGCGTTCACGGTTCGGAACAGGTAGGACAGGAAATAGCCGAGGGCGAAGGGCGTGAAGACCCGTGTCGCCAAGGTAAGCCGCGTCAGTTTGTCGCCCGCAGTTTCCCAATCGCCGCCAGCGCGCCGTGCAGGAACGCGTCGACCTTGTACTCGATCACCGCGTTCATGTCGTCGGGCACCGGCAGGTCATGAATCCATTTGCGCATCGCCAAACAGAATATGCTTCCGTGCAGGTCCCACGCCAGTTCGATTTCAAGCTCGAGGATGGGCAGGCGGTCGGGATCGGGAACAAGGGCTTCGCGGCGCAGCTCCAGACAGATCGGGGTCAGAATCCGCTCGCGGATCAAGGCGAGATGGACGCTGTTGTCGCGGGCGCCCTTCAGTCCGGCGAACATGAAGATGCGCACCCACTGATAGTCGAAAACAAACCGCAGATATTCCCTGTAAAAACCGATCAGGCGAACCCGCAGCGGAAGGCTTCGATCCTTTAGGACGGCCTCCCACTCGGTGCGCCAGCGCTGGACGTAAACTTCGTCGAAGACGCGTGCAATTAGCGTCTCCTTATCGGGAAAGTAGCGGTAGAGCAGCGGTTGGGTGATGCCCAGGCGTTCGGCCAGGGCGCGGGTTTGGCCTTCGAAGCCGAATTCGGCGAAGAATTGAGCCGCCTCCTGAATGATCAGGCGTTCGCGGTCCTCGCGCTTCATGCGGCGCCGGGGGCCGTTTTCCACGGCCTTCATGATACCCATATCTCCATGGGCGGGGACTATGCCACATCCCAGGAAAACATTCCAGCTATTGGACACCCATGGGTGGCGGTGGCTTGATCGCCATCAAGGCCCCCGATCCCCACCCCGCCAATCTTGATGTCGGCCAATTGGAGGACGCCCGTGTTGCTGCAGATCGAACCAGAATCGAACCCCACGCCGTCCGGCGCGGTATTTTTCGCGGCCGGCTTTCGCCCCTTTTTCCTGCTCGCCGGGATTTGGGCGGTGGTGGCGATGGCCCTGTGGCTGGCCGTCTGGTTCGGTCGGGCCGGCGCCTGGCCGGTCTTGCCGCCGACGATCTGGCACGGCCACGAGATGGTGTTCGGCTTCGGCGGCGCGGCGGTTGGCGGCTTTTTGCTGACCGCGGTGCCCAATTGGACGGGCGCTGCGATCACCGGGCGCCCGGTGGCGCTTCTTACGCTGGCTTGGGCGGCCGGGCGGCTGGCCATGGCGTCGGGGGCGCTGCTTCCGCCGCCCGTCGTCGCGGCGCTCGATCTTTGCTTCCTGCCACTGCTCGCCGTGGTGGTCGGTCGTCCGTTGATCGCGGCGGGCAAGGTCAGGAACATGATCTTCGTGGTCTTGATCGGCGTCCTGATGGCCGCCAATCTGCTGATCCATCTTGAACTCATGGGGCTGGCGGCGACCGCGACGGCCGGGCTGCGTCTGGGCATCTGGCTGTTGCTGCTGATGATCGCCGTGGTGGGCGGACGCATCGTGCCGTCCTTCACCAAGGGCGGACTGCGCATGGCGGGCATCGATGTCGAGCCGAAATCATGGCCGGCGCTGGAGATCGCCGCCCCCGTCTCGCTGGTGGTGGTGGCGGCGGCCGATCTGGCCGGCGGC
>JADGAL010000443.1 GCA_015232025.1 Alphaproteobacteria bacterium | reverse complement strand
GGCCGAGGACCGCGACGGCGCCATGGTGTTCCTGGCCCGCAACGCCTGGGCGCTCAACCGCGCCAAGGACGACTTCCCGATGGTGCGCTTCTCGGCGACGCGAGAGCATTAGGGGGATGGGGCGCAGGCCCCACACCGCCCATATCAGTCTTTCCGAGACCAATCGAGGGAAGACCATGCCCGGCCGCGAGCAAAGCCCCGTTCCCAAGCCGCACGACGCCAACGCCAAACAGCCGGCGCGCGAAAACGAGGACGAGGTTCAGGAGTCCTCGGAGGACTCCTTCCCCGCCAGCGATCCGCCCTCGTTCACCCACAGCCACGCCGGCAAGCCGAAACGCGGGGTTTGATGGCTCACCCCCGTACCAGCGACACCCCGCCGACCACCGGCTTGGCCTCGGCCGCCGGGGCGCCGGCCGGAGCGAAGGTGACCACCGGCTGGGCGCGCAGTTTGCCGGCGCTGGCCAACTTGTTCACCGTTTCGGTGACGTCCAGGGTCAGCCCGGTGGGCTTGCGCGAGACGTCGTGATGGCCGGTCGCGCCGAAGAAATTGACGGTACCGGCCAGATGCTTGCGGGCTTGGGCCGGGCTGGCATTCGGCGGCAGGTCGATATAGACGTTGTAGATCACGCCCGGCTGCTGGTCGGCGCTCAGGCTGGCCACCACCAGCAGCGCCGGGCGGGCCGCGACCGAGGATAGGGTACGGCTCGCCCCGGCCTTCGCGACCTGCACCGCGACCGGCCGGGCGCCCAGGGTGATGGGTGGGGTGGGGGCGGGCAGCGCCTCGGCCAGCACCGGGACCGGCAGACGCGGGATCGTCGCGGGCACCGGCACATAGGTGTCGTAGACGTAGCCGGGCATCGACGAGAAATCACCGGTCTTGGCCAGCACGCGCTGACCGTTCTCGTCGACGAACACGAACTCCTTGCCAAGCCATGCGGCATCCTCGGGGTTCTTGCGGCCCGCCAGATTCCAGCTCGCCCACATGCGGTCCACCATGCAATGGTGCATCCAGAACACCGGATCGCGCGCCGCCCAGGGAATCGCGCCCATGTTCTGGCCGTTGCCGACCAGCACGTGAATGGTGCCGTGCAGCCCGTTGTTCAGGCTGTTCGAGAAGCCGGAACCGGCCAGCGTGCCGTCGACGAACTGTTGCGCGGCCAAGCTGGAGGGGCTGATGGCGCCCGGCGCGTTCTTGTCGACCGGGTCGCCCGCGTTCACACCGGCGTTGCGTTCGGCGCGGTACAGCGGCCCGCCCGGCACGCGGAACTCGGGCGGGATGGCGCGCAGATTCGTGTCGAGATAGTTCCAATAGGGCAGAGTGAAGTTCGGATCGCCCGACAGCTTGGCGATGATCCGCTCGAAGAAATACGCATACATCCGATGCCAGGGCAGGAAATGGTAGACCGAATCGCCGACCGCGCCATGCGACTGGCACATGTCCCACATCTCGGCGGCCAATTTGTAGCCGGACGTGGTCGGATCGGGGAAGATGCGGGCCATCTCGGCCTGTTTGGTGGTATCGCTCCGCACCCAGTGCGTATACCACTGAAATACCCACGAGCGCGGATCGCTCTCGGGCAGCTTGCTCATCGCGTCGACGCCGTTCGCCAGCGAGACGAGCATCGCCTTGCCGGGTCCCGACGAGGCGTCGTAGCGCACCTTCGGCGCCGCCGCCGCCTGACGGGCGAACCACACCGGAAAGGGCAGCGCGCCCAATGCGACGCCGGCCGCTCCCCCAGCCAGCACGGAACGTCTCGAAATCGAAGCCATGGAATCCTCCCAAGTGACCTTGATCATCGAGACTAAGGCAATAACCCGTTTGTCGGGAACAAGATTATAGTCCCACCCCTGTTACGGTATATCCGCAACCAGCGACGCATGTCCGATCGTGGTGCCCGCATTTGGCGCCGGGTTGCCTACGGGCGCGATGACGAGCGCGAACCCCGAATGTCGCCCGGCGCCGCGGGCCAGCGCGGCCACCGCTTCGGTGACGTCGATACTGACCGCCTGCGGCGTTGTCTCGGCCCCGAAGAAGTTCAGATAGCCGATCGGGGCGCGTGCCTGGCCCCTTTCCAGGCTCATGCCGTAAAGCACGCCCGGTGCCAGTTCCGCTCGGATGCCGTCGATCACCAGATGGATGCGCGTGCCCGGCTCCGATGTCAGCTCGAGCGGCACCCGAACCGGACCCTCGCCCAATTCGACCCGATCACCCGCCGCCATGGCCGCCAATGGCACCGCCCAGGCGAGCACAGGCAAGACAAATCTCCCGGTCAAGCGCATGCGACGACCTCCTGCTCACGGCAAAGGTGGTCAGACGCGCGCCGGAATCAAGCATCCTCAAGGGCTCATCATCGCCGCGCCCGGCCACAGCTTGGGCAGGGCGGCGAGGTAGTGCGGCGGATAGGGGACGGTGCCGCCCAGCGCCCGGGCGGCGCGCCACACCCAGCGGGGGTCGTCAAGGAAGGCGCGGCCCAGCGCGACCATGTCGGCGTGGCCCTCGGCCAGCACCGCCTCGGCCTGGGTGGGCGAGGCGATCAGGCCGACCGCGCGGGTGGGCAGGCCGCTGGCGGCGCGGATGCGGG
>JADGAL010000442.1 GCA_015232025.1 Alphaproteobacteria bacterium | reverse complement strand
CGTTCAAGATCTACCGCTACGACCCCGATTCGGGATCGAACCCGCGGGTCGACACCTTCGAGATCGACACGGCCGCCTGCGGCCCGATGGTTCTCGACGCGCTGAACAAGATCAAGAACGAGGTCGACGCCACCTTGACGTTCCGCCGCTCGTGCCGCGAAGGCATCTGCGGCTCGTGCGCCATGAACATCGACGGCACCAACACCCTGGCCTGCCTGAAGCCGATCGAGGACGTGGCGGGCGACGTCAAGATCTATCCCCTGCCGCACATGCCGGTGGTCAAGGATCTGGTGCCCGACCTGTCGGTGCCCTATGCCCAGTACCGCTCGATCGAGCCGTGGATGAAGGCCGAAACCCCGCCCCCGCCGGATGGCGAGCGCCTGCAAAGCCCCGAGGAGCGGGCCAAGCTGGACGGGCTGTGGGAATGCATCCTGTGCTTCTGCTGCCAGACCTCGTGCCCCAGCTATTGGTGGAACGGCGAGCGCTATCTGGGGCCGGCGATCCTGTTGCAGGCGGCCCGCTGGCTGCACGACAGCCGCGACGAGGCGGCCGGCGAGCGTCTGGACGCCCTGGACGACCCCTTCCGCCTGTATCGCTGCCACACCATCATGAACTGCACCAACACCTGCCCCAAGGGCCTGAACCCGGCCAAGGCGATCGGCAGCATCAAGCAGATGATGGTCGAACGCCGCTAGGCGGCCCCGCACCGCGACGACGCGAAGGGCGCCCATTCGGGCGCCCTTCGTCATGAGGGCACCAATCCCGTTGTCAACTTCGCCGTCGACGGGTAACTTCATTCCAATGAACACCCAAGGCATACCGATCGGAGGGTTTTCGATGTCCGAACAGAAGTTCCGTCTGGTGACGCGCAGCGACTTCGATGGTCTCGTCTGCGCCGTCTTGCTCAAAGAGCTGGACGTCATCGAAGACATCAAATTCGTCCATCCGAAGGACATGCAGGACGGGATCATCGAGATCACCGCCACCGACATCACCACCAACCTGCCCTATGTCGAGGGCGTGCATCTGGCCTTCGACCACCACCTGTCCGAGACGATGCGGGTGGGTCCCAAGGACAACCACATCATCGACCCCAACGCGCCCTCGGCGGCGCGGGTCGTCTACAATCACTTCGGCGGGCGCCAGCGCTTCCCCAAAGCCTTCGAAGACATGATGGAGGCGGTCGACAAGGGCGACGCGGCGCGATTCTCGCGCGACGAGATTCTGAATTCCGACGGCTGGCCGCTGCTCAACTTCCTGATGGACGCCCGCACCGGCCTGGGCCGCTTCCGGCACTTCCGCGTGTCGAACTATCAATTGATGATGGACTTGATCGAGTACTGCAAGAACCACACCATCGAGCAGATCCTGGACCTGCCCGACGTGCGCGAGCGGGTCGAGCTGTACCGCGAGCACGACGCCCTGTTCAAAGAGCAGCTTCGCCGCTGCTCGACGGTGCATGGCAACGTGGTCGTCCTCGACCTGCGCGAGGAGGACCCGATCTATGTCGGCAACCGCTTCATGATCTACGCGCTGTTCCCCGACACCAACGTGTCGATCCATGTGCTGTGGGGCCTGAAGAAGCAGAACACCGTCTTCGCGATCGGCAAGTCGATCCTCAACAAGACCTCGAAGACCAATATCGGCCCGCTGTGCCTGGAATATGCGGGCGGCGGCCACGAGAACGCCGGCACCTGCCAAGTCTCCAACGACCGCGCCGAGGCCGTGCTGGCCCGGCTGGGCCTCGACGGCGACCGTTCGACCGCCGGCCTGTCGGGTGGCGAGGGCCGCCGCGTCGCGCTGGCCCGCGCCCTGGTCGGCGAGCCCGACGTGCTGCTGCTCGACGAGCCGACCAACCATCTCGACCTTCCCGCCATCCTGTGGCTGGAGGAGGAGTTGGCGGCGTTCGGCGGCGCGCTGGTCGTCATCAGCCACGACCGCGCCTTCCTAAGCCGGATCTCGCGCTCGACGCTGTGGCTCGACCGCGGCGTGGTGCGGATTGGCGACCAGGGCTTCGCCGGCTTCGAGGCGTGGCAAGAGCAAATCCTGGCCGCCGAGGAGGCCGAACTGGCCCGCATGGACAAGCGCCTGGAGGCCGAGACCCATTGGCTGCACCGCGGCGTCACCGCGCGCAGGCGCCGCAACATGGGCCGCCTGCGCGCCCTGATGAGTTTGCGCGCCGAGCGGGCCGGCCGCCTGAAGGTGCAAGGCGGGGTAACGCTCGAGGTCGATGCCGGCGTGGTGTCGGGCAAGATGGTCGCCGAGGCCGAGACGATCTCGAAAAGCTTCGGCGACCGCATGGTGGTCAAGGAGTTCTCGACCCGCATCCAGCGCGGCGACCGGGTCGGTATCATCGGCCCCAACGGCGCCGGCAAGACCACCCTGCTGCGCCTGCTGACCGGCGATCTTCAGCCGGATACCGGCCGCGTGCGCCTGGGCACCAATCTCGACGCCGCCTATTTCGATCAGCGGCGCACCCTGCTCGACCCCAACGAGACGGTGTGGCGCAGCCTGACCGGCGGGTCGGGCGACAGCGTCTCGGTGCGCGGCCGGCCGCGCCATGTGGTGTCCTACATGCGCGATTTCCTGTTCGAGG
>JADGAL010000441.1 GCA_015232025.1 Alphaproteobacteria bacterium | reverse complement strand
ATGAAGTCGGTGATCTGGACGGCGCCCTCGGCGGTCTCGAAGGTGGTGTCGAGAACCAGGGTGTCGCCGCGATAGGCGCGCGACGTGGCGGAAACCGGCCCGACGGGTCGGATTCGCCAGAACCCGTTCTCCTCCGAGCCCAACAGGGCGGCGAAGCAGGCCGGGGCGTCGAAGCGCGGCAGGCACAGCCAGTCGATGGACCCGTCCTTGCCAACCAAGGCGGCGGTGTGGGTGTCGCCGATCAGGGCGTAATCTTCGATGCGCATGACAGCCGAACACGCTTGGGCGGAACAGGTTGCACGCGATCTTCAAACGCCCCTCAGGAAATACAGCGTCGTCACGCCGCCCACATAAACCACCAGGACCGCCCATGAATCGTAGCCCAGTCGGAGCAGGCTGCGGTCCGAGCGTTCGATGAGGCCGAACACGTAGATGGCCGTCAGCACGATGGCCAGAAGGGTGGCCACGGTCTCGAAGCGCCCCGCTTGGGAGAGGATGGGCGGCCCGGCGTACAGGGCGTCCCCCAGCAGCAACAGCGCGATGTTGAAGATGTTGGTGCCAAGGATGTCGCCCATCGCCATTTCCGGGCGGCCGGCCCGCACCGCGTTCAGCACCGACGAGGCTTCCGGCATCGAGGTGGCGAACCCCACCAGCACCATCCCCACCAGGCTGGCCCCCAGCCCGGTCTGGACCGCGATGGCCTCGCCGCTTTGGGAAAGCAGCGTGCCGGCCACCAGGATCACCGCCGCCGCTCCGGCGCTCCACGCCAGAAGGCTGGGAAGAACCTCGCGGCCCTCGTTCACCGGCTGGCCGGAAAGGTCGGCGACATCGGGCGATCGCGCCGGCACCCATGACCGCCGATCGCGGTAGCGCACGATCACCCACACCATGAAGACATAGACCGCGCCCAAGCCCAAGGTGCCGACGCCCACCCCGCCGATCGCCACGTCGCCGGTCGCGAGGATGATGGCGAGAAGGCCGAGCAGGATGATGTCGAGCGTTCCCTGCATCAGCGTCGCCACCGACGTCACGATCGACGTCAGCGCCCGGCGGCCGGCCACCAGGTCGCCGAAGGACAGCAGGACGACGTTGGCCGCGGTGCTGCCCAACACGTTGTTCACCGCCAGGGGAGCGTTTCCGATCCACGACGACGTGCCGACGGTGGCGACTTCGGGCAGCGACGTGATGGCCCCCAGCGCCAGCATGCCGATGAAGGCGTGACCGATCCCGGTGATGGTCGCGAAACGGTCCAGCGCCTTGACCAAACGCGCGCCGGCGACCCAGACCAGGCCGGCGCTGACCAGGAAGATGGCGGCATTGACCAGCGGGTTGAAAGACTGGAAATCCGGCATGCCGAACTCCTTCAGGGGCAGGCCGGAACGAAGGCCACCGGCAGCCCCAGCCACAGGATGGCGACCAGGGAGAGTCCCGCCATCGCCGCGGCGAAGAACGCGACTTGGCGCTCGGGCGGGGCCGAGCGGCGGCGGCCGATCTCCCGCGCCAGCACCCAAATTGTGGCGCTCGCGGCGATCAGGGTCGCCGCGACGATCGCCGGCTTGACCACCCAGTTGGCGCCCCGCGCGCAGGCCACGGCCGTCACGCCGTAGACCAGCGCGAGATTCGCCGCCCAAAGGATCGGACCGGCCCCGATCCTGAAAATGCCGGCGAAGAGGCGGCGAGCGGTATCGGCCATGGGGGCTCCTCTAAAGGACCAGCGGTCCCAGGTGAACCACCGCCAGGGCGACCAGCCCCTGGGCGACGGCGTAGTGCCACAGCAGCAGGGTGTTGTCGAAGGTGGCCCGGCGGTGGCGGTGGAGCAGCCCGGCAAGCGAGCGCGCCAAGGTGTAAAGGGCCATCACCGCCAGGGTGAACACGAACAATCCCTGGAGCGCCGCCATCGTGTAGACCACCGCGCCGTAAGCGCTGTCGGTCGGGGACAGCCCGGTTCGCCGCAGCCCAGTCACCTCGACCGCCAGCGCCGCCGCCAGCGCCAGCGCGGCCAAGGCCAGCCCGCCGCGCATCCGCCAATGGGCGTCCACCGCCAGCCGGCGTCCCGACCACCAGATCAGGCCACTGGAGATCAGCAGCAGCAGGGCGGACCCCGCCGGCCATCGCCACTCGGGCAAAACCTGTCCGGTGGCGGCCGGCCAAACGTCGGGCGACACCGTCCACAGGAAGAAATACGAGAACAGCAGCGACGCGAAGACGGTGCCGGCGACCAGCAGCAGCACCACCGTGGCCCACCACGAATGGGATCGCGGCCCCGAACAATTGACCGGCAACACGATGCCTCCGCCGATCGCGACGGGGGGATGGTTGGTTCCGGGATCGGTGTCCCACATCCACCGCGCCACCATCGCCAAGGCGACCACGCCGCAGACCGACGCCGGCACCACCAGCTTGACGGTGAGCAGCAGGAAGAAGGCGGCGGTGAACCACGCCGCCAGCACCGTCGGCCAGCCTGGCCCCGGCACCCGCATCACATACTGCGGCTCGGCGGAGATGGCGCTGGTGACGAGGGCCTCGCGCCGGCCGGTGGCCGTCCCCGGCAGGTAATAGCGGCCGTCCTCGACGTCCCTGGCCAGAGTCGGCTGATCCCACAGCGGCTCCAGGCTGGTGACGATGGG
>JADGAL010000440.1 GCA_015232025.1 Alphaproteobacteria bacterium | reverse complement strand
GCCCGCGCGCTCGAGGCCGGCAGCATCATCCTGTGGGTGGCCGCCCCCGACGCGCTGCGCGAGGGCCGCGCCCGCGCCGCGCTCGAGCGCAACGGCGCCGCCAACGTGCATTTGAACGAGCGGGCGACGACCACCTGAACCTGGGGGCAGTCATGAACGACGAGCGGAAGAAGACCCGCGATCTCGAACGCGAATCGCTGTTGATGCACGCCTCGGGTCGGCCGGGCAAGATCGAGATCGTGCCCACCAAGCCGCTGACCACCCAGCGCGACCTGTCGCTGGCCTATTCGCCCGGCGTCGCGGCGCCCTGCCTGCACATCGCGCGCGATCCGTCGCTGGCCTATGACTACACCGCCAAGGGCAATCTGGTCGCCGTCATCTCGAACGGCACCGCCGTGCTGGGCCTGGGCGATCTGGGCGCCCTGGCCGGCAAGCCGGTGATGGAGGGCAAGGCGGTCCTGTTCAAGCGCTTCGCCGATGTCGACGCCATCGACCTCGAGGTCGACACCCGCGACGTCGACGAGTTCGTCAACTGCGTGCGCTTCCTGGGGCCAAGCTGGGGCGGCATCAATCTCGAGGACATCAAGGCGCCCGAGTGCTTCGTCATCGAGCAGCGCCTGCGCGAATTGATGGACATCCCCGTCTTCCACGACGACCAGCACGGCACCGCGATCATCGCCGCCGCCGGCCTGCTGAACGCCCTGGACCTCACCGGCCGCGACATCAAGACGACCCGCGTGGTCATCAACGGGGCCGGCGCCGCGGCGGTGGCCTGCGCCGAACTGATCAAGGCGATGGGCGTGCCGCACGGCAATGTCGTGATGTGCGACACCAAGGGCGTCATCTATCAAGGCCGCCTGGACGGCATGAACCAGTGGAAGTCGGCCCATGCCGTGCCCTGCGAGGCGCGCAGCCTGGAAGAGGCGATGATCGGCGCCGACGTCTTCTTGGGACTGTCGGTCAAGGGCGCCGTGACGCCCGGCATGGTCGAGGCGATGGCCAAGCGGCCGATCATCTTCGCGATGGCCAATCCCGACCCCGAGATCACCCCCGAGGAGGTCAAGCTGGTGCGCAACGACGCCATCGTGGCGACGGGGCGCTCGGACTATGTCAACCAGATCAACAACGTGCTGGGCTTTCCCTACATCTTCCGGGGCGCCTTGGACGTGCGCGCCTCGACCATCAACGAGGCGATGAAGATCGCCGCCGCCCGCGCCCTGGCCGCCCTGGCGCGCGAGGACGTGCCCGACGAGGTCGACGCCGCCTATGCCGGCCGCCGGCTGCGCTATGGCCCCGAATACATCATCCCGGTGCCCTTCGACCCGCGGCTGATCTCGGCGATCCCCACCGCCGTGGCGCAGGCCGCCATGGAGACCGGCGTGGCGCGCAAGCCGATCGTCGACATGGAGGGCTATCGCCGCGAGTTGTCGGCCCGCCTGGACCTGACCGTCGCCAGCATGCAGGGCATCTTCGAGAAGGTGCGCGCCCAGCCCCAGCGCGTGGTGTTCGCCGAGGGCGAGGAGGAGAAGACCATCCGCGCCGCGCTGTCGTTCCGCAACGCCGGCTACGGCACGCCGGTGCTGATCGGCCGCGAGGACCGCATCGCCGAGACCATCCGCGCCGCCGGCCTGCACGGCGAGACGCTCGAGATCCACAACGCCAAGCTCAGCGCCAACAACCAGCGCTATACGGACATGCTGTATGCCCGGTTGCAGCGCAAGGGCGTGCTGTACCGCGACGCCCAGCGCCTGGTGAACCAGGAGCGCAACGTGTTCGCCGCCCTGATGGTGGCGTGCGGCGACGCCGACGCGATGATCACCGGCCTGACCCGCAACTACTACACCACCTTCGACGAGATTCTGCGGGTCATCGACCCCAGCCCCGGCGAGCTGGTGTTCGGCCTGACCATCCTGCTGTCGCGCGGGCGCACCGTGTTCATCGCCGACACCACGGTGACCGAGACGCCGACGCCGGCCCAGATCGCCGACATCGCCACCCAGACCGCCCACAAGGCGCGCCAGATGGGCCACGAGCCGCGCGTCGCGCTGCTCAGCTATTCGAATTTCGGCAATCCGGCCAGCAGCGGCAAGGGCGAGCGGGTGCGCGAGGCCGCCGCCATTCTGGATCAACGCGGCGCCGACTTCGAATATGACGGCGAGATGGCCGCCGACGTGGCGCTGGATCCCGAGTTGCTGAAGCTTTACCCCTTCTGCCGCCTGTCGGGTCCCGCCAACGTGCTGGTGATGCCCGGCCTCTATTCGGCCAACATCGCGTCCAAGCTGCTGCAGAAGCTGGGCGGCGGCACGGTGATCGGCCCGGTGCTGATGGGCTTGTCCAAGCCGGTGCAGATCACGCCGATGGACGCCACCGTTTCGGACATCGTCAATCTGGCGGTGGTGGCGTGCCACGACGCCTTGCGGTGACATGAAACCGTCATTGGCGGCGGCGCTGGGCGATCGGCTAGACCACTCGCCATGAAGACCGGTCGCGTTTCCGCCAAGAAACTGTTGCCACCCATCCTGCTGCTGGCCGCCCCGGCCACCGTCCTGCTGCTGGCCCTGGCGGCGGCGGGGTTGGTCGGGCTGGGGGTGGCGGCGGCGCTGGCGGCGGCGGTGGCGCTGGGCGCGGCGCTGACCTTGCT
>JADGAL010000043.1 GCA_015232025.1 Alphaproteobacteria bacterium | reverse complement strand
CGACAGATAGGCGTCGACGGCGAGGGTGAGGTCGTCGCCGCGCGCCGGATAGGCCACCGGCCGCCGCGCCGCCCAGTGATTCATCGGGTAATAAAGCGGGATCACCGCCATGTCGTCCATCGCGATGCCCACCGCCGCGCGCAGCAGCGCCTCGCGGCGTTTCTCGTCGAAACTGGCCATGGCGCGGTCCAGCGTCTCGTCGAATTCGCGGTTGGAGTAGCGTCCGGCGTTGGCGGCGCCCCAGCCCTGGGCGCAATTCGGGCCGGCCAGCAGGTTCAGCAGGGTGTCGCTGACATCCGCGGCGATCGCCCCCCAGCCGAAGAACGCCAGGCTGAACTCGTGCCGCGCCAAGCGGGGGAAGAACTCGGCGGAGGGCATCGCCTCGACGGCCACCCGGATGCCGACCCGCCCCAACATGCGCGCCAGCGTGCCGCAAACCTGCTCGTCGTTGACATAGCGGTCGCTGGGGCAGTGCAGCGTGAGGCGGAAGCCGTCTCCCCAGCCCGCCGCGTCCAGCAACGCCTTGGCCTCGGCGGGGTCGAAGCGGTCGACCTCGATCTTGGGGTCCACGCCGAAGCCGGCGGACAGCAGTTGTCCGGCCGGCAGGGCGCGTCCCGAAAACAGTCCCTGCGCGATGTCGGTGCGGTCGATCGCCTTCGAGATCGCCTGACGAACCCGGACATCCTTGAGCGGATTGCGGGAGAGCGGCCGACCGTCGAGATCGCTGACATACGGGGTGCGGTCGCGACTGTGATCGGGGTGCAGCACCAGCACCCGCGTCGACACGGCGTTGAAGACGCCCAGCGCCGGGTTGCGCGCCAAGCGGTCGATGTCGGCCGGCGGCACCTGGTCGATCAGTTGCACGCGGCCGATCGACAGCGCCGCCACGCGCTGCGCGTTGTCGTGCTCGACCGAGATGGTCACCTTGTCCCAGCGCGGCAGCCCCGCCCAGTGGCGATCGAAGGCGGCGAATTCGACGAACTCGCCCGGCTTCCACGACACCAGCTTGAACGGCCCGGTGCCCACCGCCGCCTCGCCGCTGTCGAACTCGGCGCTGGTCGCCGCCGCCAGGTGTCGCGGTATGATGTTGATCGCGAACAGCCGGCGCGGCATCGTGGGGTCGGGCCGGCTGGTGCGGATCACCAGGGTCAGCGGGTCGGGGGCGGTCAGTTCGACCATCCCCTCGATTTGCTGTCGGAAGCCCAGCGACTCGCCGCGCGGCTTGGACAGGATGCGGTTCATGGTGGCGATGACGTCGTCGGCCGTGAACGGGCTGCCGTCGTGGAACACGACGTCGGGGCGCAACTTGAATTCCCAGGCGGTGTCGTCGATCGGCCGCCAGGACAACGCCAGTCCGGGCGCCGGCAGACCGCTGGCGAGGTGGACCAGCGGCTCGAACAGATGCAGCCCGACCATCGCGTTGGGGGCGGAATTCATTTGATGCGGGTCGAGCGTGTCGAAACGCGCCCCCGTTCCCACCGCGAGATCCTCGGCCATCGACGGCGACGGCGCCAGCGCGATGGCCCCCAGCCAGAACGCCAGCGATAGCCCGAAGACCGCGATCGGTGTCGGCGATGACGCCTTCCGCATCGGCTGTGCGCCTTCCCCCATGTCCCTTTCCGAAATCTAGCGCGCGTCGCCCCCCGAGGGCAAGCCCGGCTCCACCGACTCAACCTGGACGACCGGCAGCGCGATATGGAAGACGCTGCCCTCGCCCGGCCGCGAGTCGAGCCAAATCCGCCCCTGGTGGCGCTCGATCACCTTCTTGGCGATCGCCAGCCCGATGCCGGTGCCGGAATACTCGTTCCGGCCGTGCAGGCGTTGGAAGATCTGGAAGATGCGGTCGTGATATTCGGGCTCGACGCCGATGCCGTTGTCGGCCACCGAGACGATCCACTCGCGGCCATCGCGCCGGCACGACAGGGCGACGCAAGGCGGCCGACCGGGCGCGTGATACTTGATGGCGTTGCCGATCAGGTTTTGGAAGACCCGGCTCATTTCGAGTTCGTCCACCGAAACGGTCGGCAGGTCGGGCTGGACCTCGACGACGGCGCCGGCCTCGCGGATCGCCACTTCGAGATTGCGGATGGCCGGCTCGATCACCTTGGCGAGCGAAATCGCCACGATCGGGTTTCCGGTGCGGCCGATGCGCGAATACTCCAGCAGGTCCATGATCAATTCGCGCATGCGCAGGGCGCCATCCACCGCGAAGCGGATATATTCGTCGGCGTCGCCATCCAGCTTGCCGCCATAGCGGCGCCGCAGAAGTTGCAGATAGCTGGTCACCATCCGCAGCGGTTCCTGGAGATCGTGCGAGGCGACATAGGCGAACTGCTCAAGCTCGCGATTGGCGTTCGCCAGCTTCGAGAAGCTGTCCTTGAGCGCCGTCTCGGCGTGGCGACGGTCGGTGATGTCGTGGACGATCGAATAAAGCAGAACGCGCCCGCCGATTTGCAGCGGGCCGCTATGCACCTCGACGTCGCGCACCGCGCCCGAGGCGAGACGGTGGCGGAACAGGAAGTGATTGCGCTTTTCCTGCCGCGCCGCCTGCATCTCCCCGCCGACCTCCTCGGGGCTCAAGGTGTTGATCTCGGTGATCGGTTTGCCGACCAATTCCTCGCGCGGCCAGCCATACCATTCGACCGCCGCGTCGTTGGCCTCGACGATGCGGCCATCGGCCGGGTCGATCATCAGTTCGGCGACCTTGGCGCGCAGGAAGATTTCCCGGTAGCGGTGCTCGCTTTCGGCCAGTCCCGCCCCGCGCCGGTCGGCCAGCTCCAAGGCCTGCGAGCGGCCCTTCAGCAGCAGGCTGGCGGCGTACCACATGGCGAGGCTCAGTCCCAGTCCGGCGATCAGCGCCAGCGTGGCCGTCGGCTGGGCGCCGGCCTCGTCGAAGGCCGCCGTGCTGGTCACCGACAGCCGCCATTCCCGACCGCCGACCGCCAACGGGCGAACGATGGTCAGCGGCGCGTCGCTGGGCGCGACCTCGCCATCGGCGGCCGAGTCGTAGATCGGCTCGACGCCGTCATGGAGTCGCACCCGCAGATAGGCGCCGGGCGGACCAAGGATCGAGTCGACGAAGCGCAACGAGTTGTAGCCGGCGGAAATCCATCCGACCAGCCCGGCGCGGCGCGCCTCGACCTCGGCGGGCGCCGCGCCCCCGGCGTAGACCGGCAGGATGTGCAGGTAATCCCGTCCCGATCCGCCCGGCGTGATCAGGCGCAGCGGTGGCGACAGCACCGGCCGCCCGGTGTCGCGCGCCGCCTCGGCCGCCGCGCGGCGCACCGGCTCCGAGCCGATGTCGTAGCCGAGCGCCCGCGCCGCCTTCTCGATCGGCTCGATATGCGTGATGACGAAATGATCGGCCAGACCGGACTGGGGAAAGACGTGGAAGCCCTCGTCGAGGGTGGCCCGCGTGCGGCCCACGAAATCCGGCAACTGGCCGGCGGGAACGTACGCGTTGATCACCAGCCCGTCGATGCCGCCATAGTGCCGCTCGAGATCGAGCGCGCGGGTGAAGATGCGCCAGTCCAGGCGCGACGGTCGCGGCTTGGCGGCCAGGAGGGCGCTTCCCGCCCGGAGAAGATTCTCATGAAGCGCGAAGCGGTCGAGCAACGCCCGCTCGATGCGCTGGGCCTCGCGGTCCAGCCGCTGGGCGTCCTGCAGGCGGGCGCCGACGCTCTCCTTGCGCCAGACCAGCAGGCTGGTGGTCACGCAGCAGGCCAGGAAGACCCACAACAGGGCCGACTGCATGCTCGGGCGAGCGCGCCACATTCAGTGGGTCACCGAGGCGAGACGTTCGCGCACCGCGTCGACCAGTTCCGTCCGGGTGTAGTTGCCCTTGCGCAGAACCTTCTCGGTGGACCCGACAAGCCAGGTCTTCTCGTCGTCGTTCAATTCCTTGGCGGTGACCACGATCAACGGGATGTGCTCCTCTCCCTCGATGGTGCGCAGCATCTTGATGAACGTGAATCCATCCATCACGGGCATCATCAAATCGACCAGGATCACCGAGGGCCGCGCCGACTTGATGGCCTGAAGCGCCTCGTGGCCATTGGCCGCCTCTTCGACCGACCAGCCCTCGCGCTCGAGCATGCGGCGCAGGATCACCCGGGTGGTCGAATCGTCCTCGACGACCATCACCCGGCCCGAATGCGCGAGCGTCGGCGCGTGCCGCTCGGCGGCCGGCGCCTCGGCGGGAAGATGGGCGACCACCATGGTGCCGACCCCCGGCGTACTTTCGACCGAGACATAGCCGCCAAGCAGGCGGCAGAAATCGCGGGTGATCGACAGGCCAAGCCCGGTTCCACCATATTTGCGGGTGGTCGAGACGTCGCCCTGGACGAAGGGGTCGAACATCCGCTCGACCTCCTCGGCCGCCATGCCGATGCCGGTGTCGGCGACCGCGACCGAAATCCAGTCGGCCCCGCCGGTGCCCGCCTCGCGCCGCACCGTCAGGGTGACGCGGCCGCCGCTGGTGAACTTGCCCGCGTTGTCGAGCAGGTTGGTCAGCACCTGACGCAGCTTGCCGGCGTCCGAATGCATCTCGCCCAGGTGGTCGGGGCAATCGATGACGAACTGGTTGCGGTTGCGGCGCACCTGTGGTTCCAGGGTGCGGCCCAGTTCGCCCACCAGCGCGGCGACGTCGAAGGCGCCCAGCGCCAGGCCCATGCGGCCGGCCTCGATCTTCGACAGGTCGAGCACGTCGTCGATCAACCCCAGCAGATGGCGTCCGGCGCCGCGAATCCGGTCCAGGTCGGGCAGCAGCCCGACATGCCCCATGTCCTCGGCCTCCTCGACCAGCATCTCGGAATAGCCGATGATGGCGTTGAGCGGGGTGCGCAACTCGTGGCTCATATTGGCGAGGAAGCCCGATTTCGCGGCGTTGGCCGCCTCGGCCGCCTCCTTGGCGCGGCGCAGGGCCTGCTCGGCGTTGTGCCGCGCCGTGGTGTCCTGCACCGTGCCCTCGTAATAAAGCACGTTGCCCAGCTCGTCGCGCACCGCCCGGCAGTTCTCGGCGACCCAGACCACGCCGCCATCCTTGCGGCGGATCTGGTATTCCATGGCGCGCACCTCGCCGTCGCGATCCATGCGCCGCTTGAATTCCTCGCGCAGGCGGGGATCGAGATAGATCTGGCGGCCGATATCGGTGATGTCGCGCTTCAGTTCCTCGGGCGTCGACATGCCGTAAAGCCGGGCCATCGCCCCGTTTACCTCGAGATAGCGCCCATCCACGGTGCTTTGGAAGATGCCCTCGGCGGCTTGTTCGAAGATGTTGCGATAGCGCCGCTCGCTGCGCCGCAGCGCCTCTTCCATGCGCTTGCGTTCGGTGATGATGTTGAACACCGCGAGCACCGAGGGCTGGCCCTCGTAGACCATGTTGCGGGCCGACACCAAGGCCCAGAAGCGGCCGCCTTCGCAGTCGGTGCAGCACACAATTCGTGGTCGTCGACGCGGCCATCCCGCTGCAAGGCGCGCATCACCGCCAAGCGGTCGACGCGCTCGCCGTAATGGTCGATCACCGTGTGGCCGATCGCCGCCTCCAGGTCGATCTTCAACATCCCCCGCGCCGCTTCGTTGCCGTAAAGAAGCACGCCGTCGGCGACGCGGGTGATGGTCATCGGCAGCGGCACCGCCGCCAGGATCTCGCGTTGGCGGCGGGTCAGCACGGCCAGTTCGTCGCGCATCGCCTCAAGCTCGCCGACCGTCCGCTCCAGCCTTCGGCGGCGCTCGCGGGCGACCACCTCGAAGCCGCGGGCCAGCATGCGATGGGGGGTGACGTCGGTGAAGCTGAACACGTAGCCGCCATTGGGCAGCGGGCTTCCCTTGATCTGCATGTTCGAGCCGTCGGGCCGCTTGCGGTCGTAGGACCAAGGCTCGCGCAGGCGCAAGGTGGCCAGCCGCTCCTGCAACTCGATATCGGGATCGGGTCCGAATTCGCCGGTTTCGGCGGACCGTCGCAGAACCGCCTCGAAGGGAAGGCCCGGCTCGGCCAAGTCGGCGGCGCCTGGAAACATCTCCTTGTAGCGGCGGTTGGCCAGCACGATCCGGGCGTCCGCGTCGAGCACCACCAGGCCGTGCTCGACCCACTCCAGCGACTGGATCAGGGTTTCAAGCTGGCTCGCGGGGGTGTCGCTCATCAGGCGAAACGCTGGGCGATGTCGAGGAAATCCTTCTCGGCCGCCAGAAAGGCGTCGACGACGTCGGGGTCGAAATGGACGCCGCGCTGCTCGATGATCACCGCGCGGACTTGCTCGTGCGGCATGGGGTCCTTGTAGCAACGCTTCGACCGCATGGCGTCGTAGACGTCGGCCAGCGCCAGGATGCGGGCGCTCAAGGGGATCGCCTCGCCGGCCAGACCCAGCGGGTAGCCGCCGCCGTTCCATTTCTCGTGGTGGCACTCGGCGATCTCGATGCCCATGCGGATGAAGTCGTTGGCGGGATGCGCGTGGTAGACGGCCCGCAGGGTCTCGGCGCCCAGCGAGGCGTGGGTCTTCATGATCTCGAATTCCTCGGGCGTCAGCTTGCCGGGCTTGCGCAGGATGTCGTCTTGCACGCCCACCTTGCCGATGTCGTGCAGCGGGCTGGCGGCGTAGATGCACTCGACGAAGGCGCCGTCGACGAGCCCGCGCCGCCCCGGCGCGTCGCGCATCCTTCGGGCCAGGACCTTGCAGTATTCGCGCATGCGCTCAAGGTGGTCGCCGGTCTCGGGGTCGCGCGATTCGGCCAGCTTCGACAAGGCGAAAATGGTCGCCTGCTGGGCCAGCGAGATTTCGCGCACCTGCTCGCGCACGCGGTCCTCGAGGGCCAGATTGTATTCCTCGATCTGCTGGCGGTAGTAGGCGTCCTTGTCGTACAGCCGCTTGATGTCGACGCAGGCGCCGACCCGCGCCTTCAGCAGGACCGGGTCGAACGGCTTGGGCAGGTAATCGGCGGCGCCGTTTTCGATGCAGCGGGTCACCGCCTCCATCTCGTCGAGCGCCGAGATCATGATCACCGGGATGTGGCGCAGGCCCTCGTTGGCCTTGATCTGGGCCAGCACCTGGAAGCCGTCCATCTCGGGCATCATCACGTCGAGCAGCACCACGTCGACCGGCCGCGAGCGGATCAGGGTCATCGCGCGGCGCCCGTCCTCGGCCTGATGGACCGTGAAGCCAAGCTTGGTCAGGTGGCGGGACAAGAGGCTGCGATTGTCGGGATGGTCATCGACCACCAGGGCGGTGACCATGCCGGCGCGCGCCGGGCGGGGCGCCGCGGCGGCCGGCTGGATCTCGGCCTGGCCGCCCAGTTGCGCGGCCGCGACGGCGCCGGCCCGCTGGTCGACCACGTCCAGGAAGCGCCGCGCCGCGCCGTGGACCTTGCGCAGATCCTCGGCGAACTGGCCGTCGCCCTCGTCGATGAGCCCTTCGCAATCGTCGACGATGCGGTTGAGCGGTTGCCGCAATTGCTGGCGGATGCCGTCCAGGCCGAGCTGGCGGCGCTTCTGCTGGGCGGTGGAGGGGTCGTAAAGGCTGTCGAGCAGGGCGTTGAGCCGCCGGCCGCTGACCTCGATCGCTTGAAGCCGGACGACCTGGGGGGGCGACATCGTGTCGGCGTCGTCGAGCAGGAGTTCGGTGAAGCCCAGGATGTGGTTGACGAGGGTCAGAAGGTCGTGCTTCGACAGCCCAAACAGCGCGCCGTCATCGATTGCCGCGGCAGTGGCGTCGTCGCCGACCATGCTCAGCGCCCTTCCAGTACCTTTTCGATTTTGCCGATCAGTCGGGTGAACTCGACGGGCTTGGTGTCGTAATCGTCACAGCCCGCCTCGAACGCCTTTTCGCGGTCGCCGGTCAGGGCGTGGGCGGTGAGCGCGATCACCGGAATGCGGGCGGTCCCCACATCGCCCTTGATGCGGCGCGTCGCCTCGAAGCCGTCGAGCACCGGAAGGCTGATGTCCATCAGGATCACGTCGGGGCTTTCGGTGCGGGCCAGGCTGACGCCCTCTTCGCCGTCCATCGCCAGCAGCACGTCATGCCCGCGTTTCTGGAGTCGGCGCGAAAGCATGTCGCGATTCAATTCATTATCTTCGACAAGTAAGATCTTGGCCATCCGCCATCACCCCAAACGCCTGGGACGTTCAATCGTGGCGTGTGCCACCCATGGCGCCGATGCCCCCGCCCCATTCGCCGATCGCCCCAATCGGAAGGGTCACTGTAATCAATCATCGCACCCGGCTCAACCGCGAGATTTAACGGGGGGCAAGGAAAAATGTATGCGGACCCACTCGCGACGCGTTTGCTCGGACACCAATAACACGCTAACGTAGGGGATCGGGGTGCTTCCAGCCTGGGGGAAGGAGACGGAGTCATGAGGTTCGCGACGGGATGGTTGCGGCGCGCCGCCGCCGCATTGCTGGCGATGGTTCCAGCCTTCGGCGCGAACGCCGCCGACTACAAGAGCGAATACCGCCTGTCGACCGTCCTGCCGGCCACCTTCGCCTGGGGCGCCGCCGGCGAGCGTTGGGCCGCCCTGGTCGGAGAGAAGACGGGCGGCCGCATCGCCATCAAGATGTATCCGGGCGCCAGCCTGGTGGATGGCGACCAGACTCGCGAATTCGCGGGTTTGCTGAACGGCACCATCGACATGGCGATCGGCTCGACCATCAACTGGTCGCCGCAGGTCGAGGCGTTGAATCTTTTCTCGCTGCCCTTCCTGATGCACGACTTCGCCGACATCGACACGCTGACCCGCGGCCCGGTCGGGCGCGAGCTGTTCCGCATCGTCGAGGGCCGGGGACCCGTGCCGCTGGCCTGGGGCGAGAACGGCTTCCGCGAATTGTCCAATTCCCGCCGGCCCATCACCAGCCCCGAGGACATGAAGGGCCTGAAGCTGAGGGTGGTCGGCAGCCCGCTGTTCATCGACACGATGGCGTCGCTGGGCGCCATCCCGGTCGAGCTGAGCTGGTCCGACGCCAAGCCGGCGCTGGCCGAGCGGCGCGTCGACGGCCAGGAGAACCCGCTTGGCATCTTTCTCAGGGCGAACCTCGCCGGATTGGGCCAGACGCACCTCACCCTTTGGGAATATGTCGCCGACCCGCTGATCTTCGCCGTCAACCGCGAGGTGTGGGAGGGCTGGACCCCCGCCGACCGCGAGGCGGTCCGTCAGGCGGCGGTGGTGGCGGCGGCCGAAAACGTCGCCGCCGCGCGTCGCGGCCTGGAAGGCGACCAGCGACCCCTGCTGCGCGAAATCGAGGCGCAGGGCGTGAGGATCGTGACGCTCGACGTGGCGGGCAAGCAGGCGTTCCGCGCCGCCACCCGATCCGTTTACGACAAATGGGCGAAAATCATCGGCGAGGACCTGGTTCGTCGCGCCGAGGAGGCGGTGAAACACTGACCGCCACCTTGCGCGCAGGCTCGTGCTTCCGCTTCCCCGATTCGGGCGGTATACTGCCACCGGCGCATATCTCCGTCTGGAAGAGAGACTCCGTGGAAAACAAGCTGACCAAGGCCGACGTCCAGCGTCTCCTCGACGAGCCCTCGCCCGAGGGGCGGGCCGAAGCGGCGGCCAAGGTCGCCGGCCAGTTCGAGCGCGGCGAACTCACCCCTTCGGAACGCAAACTGGCCGAGGACATCTTCCGGCTGATGCTGCGCGACGCCGAGGTGCGGGTGCGCGAGGCGTTGGCGAGCCACCTCAAGGAAAGCCCCGACGTGCCGCACGACGTGGCGCTGGCCTTGGCGCGCGACGTCGACACGGTGGCGGTTCCCATGCTGTCCAGTTCGGTCGTGCTGACCGACGACGACCTGATCGCCATCGTGCGCAGCCAAAACGTCGCCAAGCAGATCGCGGTGGCCGGCCGTCACGAGGTGTCGGCCCCGGTGGCCGAGGCGGTGGTCGCGGCCGGCAACGAGAAGGCCGTGGTGCGCCTGGTCAGCAACGAGGGCGCCGAGATCCCCGAGCAATCCCTGCAAAAGGTGATCGACGATTTCGGCACCCGCCAGGATGTCCAGGGGGCCTTGGTGCGCCGCTCGTCGCTGCCCATCACCGTCACCGAACGGCTGGTCACCGTGGTGTCCGAGAATTTGCGAAGGCACCTGCTCACCACCCACGAGCTGCCGCGCGGACTGGCCGCCGATCTGGTCCTTCAGGCGCGCGAACGGGCCATTCTGGGGCTGTCCAGCGGCTCGGACGAGGCCGACCTTGAACGGCTGGTCCGCCAGTTGCACGACCATGGGCGGCTCACCGCGTCGATCATCCTGCGCGCCGTCTGCATGGGCGATTTGCCGTTTTTCGAAACGGCGCTGTCGACCCTGGTCAACGTGCCGCTGGTCAACGCCCGCATCCTGGTCCACGACGCCGGCCGCATGGGCTTCAAGGCCATCTACGAGAAATCGGGCCTGCCGCCGACCTTCTACGCCGCGATGCGCGCCGCCATCGACGTGGCCGGCGAGATGCAATATGACGGCGAGGCGGGCGACCGCGAGCGCTATATCCGCCGCATGATGGAACGCATCCTCACCCAATACGGCGATCTGGGCGTCTCGTTCGAGGGCGAGGATCTGGAATACCTGCTTTCCAAGCTCAATCAGCTTCCGCCCACCGTGCACGCCTGAACCGCGGGCCGTTCGACCGACCCCTCCGAAGGGTGCCTGGGCGGCCCCTATTGCCCTTTACCTCACCGGCCATCTGTGGAATGAATGCGCCTCCGGGGGGAACGGTACGGCTATGATCGAGGCTTGATGATCGGCATTCGTGACCTGACCCACGTCTATCCGGGTACCCGGCGGCAGCCGGCCCGGGTGGCCATCCGCGACCTGTCGCTGGACGTGGCCGAGGGTGAATTCGCAATCCTCTCGGGTCCCAACGGCAGCGGCAAATCCACCTTGTTCCGCATTCTGTGCGGCATGGCGCTGCCCAGCCGGGGCGCCGTCACCATTGCCGGCCACGACCTGTTCCGCCATCCCCGCGCGGCGCGCGAGGCGATGGGCGTGGTGTTTCAAAGCCCCGCCGTCGACAAGCACCTGTCGGTTCTCGAAAACCTGATCCTTCATTGCGACCTGCACGGCCTGACCGGCGCCGAGCGGCGGACCCGCCTGGACGAGGCGCTGGGCTGGACCGATCTTGGCGCCCGCCTAGGCGACCGCGTCGACACGCTGTCGGGCGGTTTGGCGCGCCAGGTCGAGTTGGCCAAGGCGCTGCTGACCCGGCCGCGCATCCTGTTGCTGGACGAGCCGACCACCGGCCTGGACCCCAACAGCCGGCGGTCCTTCCTGGGCGCCCTGACCCGCATCCAGGCCGAGCGCGGCATGACGGTGCTGATGACCAGCCACGTCTTCGCCGAGGCCGAGGACGCCGGGCGCGTGGCGATCATGAAGGACGGGGTGCTGCTGGCCCACGACACGCCAAGCGCCCTGCGCGCCCTGCTGGGGACCGAGATGGTGGTGGTGCAGGCGGTCGACGCCGAGGCGCTGGAGCGGCGGCTGGTGCGCGACCTCGATCTGGCGGTGCGCCGCCACGGCGACGAGTTGCGCCTGGAGGAGACCGAGAACGGCGAGGGCCTGCCCTTGCTCGAACGCATCCTGACCCGTTACCGGCCCGACATCGTCAGCATCTCGATCAAGCAGCCGACCCTCGACGACGTGTTCGTCCACGTCACCACCGGCGCCACGCCCAAGGTCAAGGAACTGCGGAGGACCGGCACATGATGCGCGTCGCCGCAGCCCTCGCCCGGCGCGAATTCACCCGCTTCATCCGCCAGCCGCAGCGGGTGGTCGGCTCGGTCGCCCAGCCGGTGCTGTTCTGGATCTTCATGGGGGCCGGCTTCACCGGCTCGTTCCGTCCGCCGGGCATGGAGGGCGTCACCTATCTGGAATATTTCTATCCCGGCGTGATGCTGATGATGCTGCTGTTCGCCAGCATCTTCTCGTCGATCACCATCATCGAGGACCGCGACCAGGGCTTCCTGCAAAGCGTGCTGGTGGCGCCGGTGTCGCGTCTGGCCATCGTGCTGGGCAAGGTGTTCGGCGCCGCCTCGATCGGGCTGTCGCAGGTCCTGCTGTTCGCCATGGCGGCGCCCTTCCTGGGCCTGTCGATGCCGTTCGGCGGTGTTCTTCTGCTGCTGGGCGGCATGGCGCTGGCCTCGGTGGGCTTCGCGGCGCTGGGCTTCCTGGTCGCCTGGGGCTTGCGCTCGACCGCCGGCTTCCACGCCATCATGATGGTCTTCCTGATGCCGCTGTGGATGCTGTCGGGCGCCCTGTTCCCGGTCACCGGCGGGCCGGGCTGGCTGGGCGTGGTGGTGGCCGCCAATCCGGTCAGCCACGCCCTGACGCTGCTGCGCGCCCCCTTCTACGCCGGGCCGGCCGAGTTGTTCGCCACCCCGTCCTACCTGATCTCGCTGGCCGTGACGCTGACCTGGGCGGGTGGCTGTCTGGCCGCCTCGATGTGGCGGGTCGAGCGTCGCGAGCGCGGCGCGCCGATCACCGCCTGACCAACCGGAAGCCGATCGCGTAACCGCCGCCCTCGGGCGCCTCGCCGGCCCGCGAGGCCGAGCGCGCGGCCGGCGCGAAATAGTACCACGCGCCGCCCCGCACCGTGCGTCGTCGGCAGGCTTGATCCCAGCAACTGGACGTCCATTCCCAGACATTGCCGGCGGTGTCGTGCAGCCCCCAGGGATTGGCCGGATACGAGGCGACCGGCAGCGTCTCGTGGCGGATCGGGCCGTCGTCGCATTCGCGGCAATTGGCGCGGCCGTGCTCCATCGTGTCGCCCCACCAATAGGCGGTGGTGGTGCCGGCCCGCGCCGCCTCCTCCCACTCGGCCTCGGTGGGCAGGCGGTAGACGCGCCCGGTCCGCGCGCTCAGCCAGCCCGCATAGGCCTCGACATCGGCCAGCGAGACGTTGATCACCGGGCGCCGCCCGCGTCCCCAGGCGTGATCGTCGACCTCGCGGCAGGCCCCCGCCGACACGCATTCCGCCCATTCGTCGAAGGTGACCTCGGCGCGCCCGATGCTCAAGCCGTTGGGCAATTCGACCATATCCGGGCAGCGCTCGCAATCGCGGAACGCCGCCGCCGGAGTGGCGAAGGTCAGGGTCAGGACCAGGATGGCGGCTGGGCGGCGCGGACTCATCCCGCCCCCCGGATCACCTTTTTCAGCCGGGTGGCCAATGAGCCAAAATCCTCGGCGCATTTCCGTCGAATCACGTCCACCCGCCGTGCGCTTTCTTCGCCAAGGACCTTGCGTCCACCTCCGGGGCCGTCGGCGACCGCGCGCCTAGTGGCGAGAACATCGAAATAATGTTCCTTGACCGATCCGTCGGCGCGAATGTCCGACCAGCGCCAGTCACTAGGTAGGTCCAGGCCGGCGAGCGTCCATGTTTCCAGCTCTTCCCAGGCATTCTCCGCCAAGAATATCCGGTCGGAACCAAATCGCCTTTCGATACGATCCAGTTGCTGGCGTCTTTGAATGAGGCAGTCGCGATCGACGCAGAGGATGAATATCTGGGTCATGGATTCGTAGCGCTCGACGATCTCCTGCAAGCGTTCCATGTTCAGCGCTTCCCTGATTCCGCCCAGCAGGGGGTCCTGGCAAACGCGAACCCGTGCGTTCTTTTTTCCGATACTGATGAGCAACCGATCAAAAAGAGGACGCAGCAAATATTGGTCCTTGCGGAAATCTTCTGGAATGACGAGAATGTTCATTCCTCGCTCCCTTCGGGATCGGCCTCTTCCTCCGTGAAGGCCAGCGCGTCTTCCATCCAACCAGAGGCGTGCAGACGTCCAAGACCTTGGGCTGATCTCAGCTTCTTTGCTTCGGGAAGCTCCGCCACTGGACAAATCTTCGAACTGGCGGAGTGCCGGGACCGAAAGGTTACGGACGTGTTGGTAAAGGTCAGATCGCCAATCATCGAAAGAAGATCCGGCGAATGGGTGGTGCTCACGACTTGGATACCGCCTTTGGCGGTTTGACCTTCGATCAAATCCAACAGCAGCCTGAGACGGGATGGATGAATTCCGTTATCAATTTCCTCAAAAAAATACAGTTTCGCAGGACTTGTGCCTAGTATAGCTGCCAGCATTGCTAAAAAACGCAATGTACCATCTGATGCACTGTAAGCGGATATACTCTTCCTTCCCACCTCTTTGATGACAAGTTGAACCAAGCCAGTGATGGGATCGCGAGGGAACTCGAAGTCAGCGACATCCATAGGTGTGAGTTCCCGAACCCATTCGGTGAAGACCTCCTTGCGCTTGGGATCAGCACATATTTCTTGAAGAACCGTCGGGAGATTTTCGCCGCCGTCACCCAGCACCGCCTGGCCGGGGAAAGCTGGCCGCCTCATCGCATCGGGGACGAGGTCGAGAAAGCGTATGCTGGCGAGCGTATCGACGAGATCATCGGCGATGTCCTTGTGGGACTTCACCACCCGCTTGGTATGGTCGCGAATCTGTGTCAGCGCCGGCTGATCTGGCCGCACCGCGATCCGGGCGCCGAGCCGCCGCTGGTCGCCCGTCTTTTCCATTCGCAGCAGAAGGTGCGCTTCATCGTCTTGCTGGTCGACGGGGTCGCCCCCCCCAGGATGACTGGTATAGATCGTTCGCGAGCGGAATTTCAGTGTCTCCCGCAGAACCCGGAAGCCGCCCCTGCTTTTCTCCTCTCGACCGATTTCAATCGAGTATTGCAAATTCGTTCGCTTGGTCCGAACGGACACTTCAAAACTAAATGAACTTTCACCAAATCGAATGATTTCCTGCGCCGTGCCGCGCATAGGAGCCCATTCCACCTGCCCTCCAGCCCCGTATTTGCCACCGATTATCTCGGCAAGGGTGTAGCCGCGGCCAATGCCGTGCAGGAACCGGAAGGCATCACGGATATTGCTCTTGCCGCTCGCATTGGTTCCGACGATGACGGTGAACGGCCCCATGCGGAGGGTCGCGTCGGAAAAGCTTTTGAAGTCGACAAGCTTCAGGGAGGTAATCACGGCGCGTTCCGCGTGCTTGGTTGCACGCGGAGGATAAGGTATCCCGCCCCTCGACGCCACACCCGACTCAGCCGCCGCCGATCCGAACGATGATCGCCGCGTACATCAGAACGGCCAAGCTGCCGAGGCCGATCAGCCATAGCCATCGTTTGGTTTTCATCGGCCCATTCTCCCCATCGTTCCACATTCATTTGGGGATGCGCCGGGTCATCCGAAAGAGCGCGATGGTGGCCGCGGGCCATGCCGAAAGACGTCTTGTCGTTTGTTGCGAGTACGAATTAATATTACCTCTATTGGAAACCTGGGGTGACTCGCATGATCAGACCGGTGACCGGCGCCTTGCTCGACGACCTTCCCGCGACCGAGGTGCGGCGCGTGACGGTCGATGACACGGCCCGTTGGCTGGCGCTCGGCTGGGGCGACATGCGCCGCTCGCCCGTGCTGTCGTTGGGCTTCGGCGCGGTGTTCGCGGCGGTTGGACATTTGCTGACCGCCGGGTTGGCGCAGGCCGGCATGGGCAGTCTGGTGCTGCCGCTGGGCGCCGGATTCATGTTGCTGGCGCCGTTCCTGGCGGTCGCCTTCTACGAGATCAGCCGCCGCCACGAGCTGGGCGAGAAGCCGGACCTGGCCGGCGTGGCGATGGCGTGGCGCCGCAATCCGGCCGGGCTGGGCAACATGGCCTTGGTGCTGATCCTGGCGCTCTTCGCCTGGGTGCAACTGGCGCTGCTGCTGTTCATGTTGTTCTTCGCCGCCAACCCGCCGCCGTTCGAGGGTTTCATTCTCGACATCCTGTCGACGCCGCGCGGGCTTTCATTCCTCATGGTGGGGACGGCGCTGGGCGGCGCGCTGGCTTCGGTGGTGTTCGCCATCTCGGCGGTGTCGCTGCCGATGCTGCTTGACCGCCCGGTTCCGGCGGGCGTGGCGGTCAAGGCCTCGCTGGCCGCCGTTTTCGCCAATTGGCGGGTGATGATCGGCTGGGCCTTGGCGATCGCCCTGATCACCTTCGCCGGCATGGCGCTGTTTTTCGTCGGCCTGATCGTCGCCTTGCCGTTGGTGGGCCACGCGACGTGGCACGCCTATAGGACCGTGGTCGTTTAGCCGTCTCCGGCGTCAGGCCGGCGCGCCGACCTCCTCGGCCATGAATCGGTCGAGCAGGTCGCGCGCCTCGGCATAGGCCTCGGGGATGCGACGGGCGGCCCTTTGGGCCGCGTCGAGGTCGTGATCGCGCGAGGCGGTCTCGGCGTCGCGGCACAAGGCCGACAGGCGGTTGAACCCCAGGCTTCCCGAGCTGC
>JADGAL010000439.1:2207-2642 GCA_015232025.1 Alphaproteobacteria bacterium | reverse complement strand
TCGACGAGGCGGCGCGCCTGTGCCAGACCGGACAGGCGCAAGGCGTGGTGACCAATCCGATCCACAAGGAGGCGATGTACGGCGGCGGCTTCCGCTTTCCCGGCCACACCGAGTATCTGGCCGCGCTGGCCGGCGTCGAGCGGGTGGTGATGATGCTGGCCTGCCCCGCCTTGCGGGTGGTGCCGGTGACCATCCACATCGCGTTGCGCGACGTCTTCGCGGCGCTGACCGCCGACGAGATCGTCACCCAAGGGCGGATCACCGCCAACGCCTTGCGACGCGATTTCGGCATCGATGCGCCGCGCCTCGCCGTCGCCGGCCTGAACCCGCACGCGGGCGAGGGCGGCGCCATGGGCGACGAGGAGGGCGCGATCATCGCGCCCGCCATCGCCCGCCTGCGCGCCGAGGGAATCGACGCCTTCGGCCCGCTGCCCC
>JADGAL010000439.1:0-2069 GCA_015232025.1 Alphaproteobacteria bacterium | reverse complement strand
ACCTCGCCCGGCCACGGCACCGCGTTCGATCTGGCGGGCACCGGGCGCGCCTTGGAGACCAGTCTGGTCGCCGCGCTGGAGATGGCCGCCGCGATGGCCACGCGGCGCGCCGGGTGAGCGAGCCCCTGCCGCCCCTGCGCGAGGTGATCGCCGCCCACGGGCTGACGGCGCGCAAGGCGCTGGGCCAGCATTTCCTGTTCGACATGAACCTGACCGGCCGCATCGCCCGCGCCGCCGGCGATCTGGCGCGCGGCACCACCATCGAGATCGGGCCAGGCCCCGGCGGCCTGACCCGCGCCCTGCTGGAGGCCGGCGCGCAGGTGATCGCCATCGAGCGCGACGAGCGGGCGGTCGCCATCCAAACCGAGATCGGCGCCGCCCATCCCGGCCGCCTGACCATCCTGGCCGCCGACGCGCTGGCGGTCGAGACCCACACCCTGGGCGAGGCGCCGCGCCGGGTGGTCGCCAATCTGCCCTACAACGTCTCGACCGTGCTGCTGCTGGAATGGCTGCGCCATATCAACGCCTTCGAGAGCCTGACGCTGATGTTCCAGAAAGAGGTGGTCGATCGGCTGGCGGCGGCGCCGCGCACCCCCGATTACGGCCGGCTGTCGGTCATCACCCAGTGGCTGTGCGCGGTGCGTCCGCTGTTCAACGTCGACCGCCGCGCCTTCGTGCCGCCGCCCAAGGTGACCTCGACGGTGGTGCGGCTGGACCCGCGCCCCGAGCCGCTGGCCCCGGCCCGCTTCGACGTGCTGGAACGGGTCACCGCCGCCGCCTTCGGCCAGCGCCGCAAAATGCTGCGTCAAAGCCTGAAAAGCCTGGGCGACGCCGAGGCGCTGCTTGGAGAGGCCGGCATCGACCCCACCGCGCGGGCCGAGGAACTGCACGTCGAACAGTTTTGCGCGTTGGCCCGCGCCGTGGAGCATCGCTGATGGACGACAGCCACACCGCCTATTCCGGCACCGACCTTCTGGAGGTGCTCGCCGATGCCAAGAACTACAACGCCTTTCTGGAACGGCTGGTGCGCCGGCACGCCGTACCCGGCGAGATGCTGCTGGATTTCGGCGCCGGCATCGGCACCTTCGCCGGACGGCTGGCCCAGGCGGGCCATCCCGTGACCGCCGTCGAACCCGACGCCAACCAGCGCGGCATGATCGCCGGCCATGGCCTGCGACCCGTCGCCAACCTGGCCGCGCTGCCCAGCGCCAGCATCGCCTACGCCTATAGCCTGAACGTGCTGGAGCACATCCAAGACGACGTCGGCGCGTTGCGCGAACTGCACCGCGTGCTGGCGCCGGGCGGCCGACTGATGATCTATGTCCCGGCGCTGTCGATCCTGTGGACCAGGATGGACGACCGGGTCGGCCACCTGCGCCGCTATGACCGCCGCTCGCTGACCACCGCCCTGCGCGCCGCCGGCGGTTCGGTGTCTTCTGGCTCAGCGCTGTCCTTCTCGGCATGTATTCCGGAGCGGCGCCAGTCTAGTTCACGTTGCCACACCTCGATCGATCCACCGTAGGTCTTGATTGCCAGCAGGCTTCCCAAAGAGAAAGCGACGGCAGATGGCTTTAGGACGCTGAGCGACTCGAAGGGGACAGCAACGGGCTGAGAAGATGAATATGTGTGAGTATCGCAAACTATGACGCGATCCCTGCTCGGGTCGCAATAGGCTACATAGGTACCACATTTTGACCAGGAGATAGATCGAACTGCCTTTCCGATGCTGGGTAGCGAGCGCACAAATACGAGATTTGAATCGCGCAGTTCGACATCTCCGGAGGCGTATCCAATTGCGATAAATTGCCGCTGGTCGGTCCAAGCAGCTGAAGTGGGGCGTGAGGGCAAATCGCATTTGCCTGTTACAACCCGCTCCTTAAAAACTAGCAGTTTAAAAGAGGTGCTTGCGAGGCCGACCGCCGCACAAAAAATGCCCACTTCACGCGTCGCATAATTCGGAACAGAAAAAATGTGCCTGACATCTTGAAGTTTCAGGTGATCGCGGAGTGCGCGTAGCAGTAATGTATAATCAACGTCCGCACAGAAACCATTATCAATACCATCCGATT
>JADGAL010000438.1 GCA_015232025.1 Alphaproteobacteria bacterium | reverse complement strand
GACCTCGGTATGGACGGCGACCAATTGCTTCAGGCAGGGCGTGCGGGCCAGGATCAGGTCGTCCGGCAGGATGACGGCGAAGGGCTCGTTGTCGACCAGATCGCGGGCGCACCAGATGGCGTGGCCCAAGCCCAGCGGCTCTTGCTGACGGGTGTAGGAGACCTGGCCGGATTTCGGCATCCAGGCGGTGACCGCCTCGATCTCCTTGACCTTGCCGCGTTCGCGCAGGGTGCGCTCAAGGTCGGGGGCGTGGTCGAAATGGTCCTCCAGCGCGGTCTTGCCGCGGCCGGTGACGAAGATGAAGTGTTCGATGCCGGCGGCGCGCGCCTCTTCCACCGCGTACTGGATCAGCGGCTTGTCGACGACCGGCAGCATCTCCTTGGGCATCGCCTTGGTGGCGGGAAGGAAGCGCGTCCCCATGCCACCCACCGGAAATACCGCCTTGCGCACGCGTCTGGCCATGAAAACCCCTCTTCACATCAAGCTCGAGCGCCCGCTTTTTGCCATGCCCCGGCCGCGGAAGCAACCGGCGCATCAGGAGTTGAGCAGAAGGTCCCGCGCCTGATTGAGCTTAGCCGCAAGGTAGCTCGATCCGCCATGGTCGGGATGAAGTTTGACCATCAGGCGACGATAGGCCTCTCGAACGTCGTCCTGGCTGGCCCCGACGTCGAGGCCCAGCACCTCGAAAGCCTCGGCCCGGCTCATCCCGCCGGGCGCTTGGGGCGCGTCGGGCGGGGCCTCGCGCCATTCGGGATGGGTGCGATCCAGCCACGCCTCGAGAAGCTGCGAAGACTGCGGGTCGGCTTGGCACTCGCGCAGCAGCGCTTGCAGTTCCGCCACCCCGAGATCGTCGAGGGAGCGCCCGCGCAACGGCCCCTCCAGCACCGTGCCCGACAGCGCGCCGGTGTCGTGATCGAGCGACATCGCCAGGAACCGGCTGTTGACCTCCGACCGCTGGCCGCCGGCCGCCGGCCGCGCCGTCCCGCGCGCCGAATTCCAGGCGCCGCGCATGCTTTTCACGATGTTGTGCAGATAATAGCCGCGCGCGATCCACGGCAGCGACGCGGCGACCGCCGCCATCAACCAAGCCAGCCGGCCGGTGAGCAGCAGCAGCAGCCCGCCGCCGACCAGCAGCAGCGCGGCCGTCCATTTGGCGGTGCGCAGAATGGTGGCGGGCTGGCTGACGACGAACCAGCGGGCCACCAACAGCAGCCCCAGCAAGCCGAGGAGCAGCGTCAGAAGCAGGGGACTCACGGGCGGCTCCCCGTCACCTGATGGGTCAGTTCGGGCACCCGGCCGCCACGCCGTCCGCTCCAATCCTGAAGCGCCTTGCGCCCGCCCACCGCGAACACCGCCACCGCGCTCAACAGATCGCGAAGCTGGCGCGGACTCGACGCGTCGAAACGCAGGCAGGCTCCACCCGACAGCCGCGCGATTTGGGGAAACACCCTGGCCGCCGCCGCATCGTCACCCTCGTGGAACAGGAACACCGGCACGCCGAGCAGGCCCAATTGCCCGGCCAGATGGCACAGCCGGTCGGCATCCTCCTCCATGCAATCGCCGACGAACACCACGGCGTTGACCTTGTTGACCTTGGTCTCGGCGGCGGCGTGCGACAGCACCCGCTCGATCTGGGTCTGGCCGCCCAGACAGCGCACCTCGCCCATGCGCGCCAGCAAGGCGTCGGCGGACGCCAGCCAAGGACTCGCCTCGAACTCGCCAAAGCCCCTGTACCAGGCGAGCTGGATATCCAGCGTGCCCAGCGCCGCCGTCTCCTGGAACATCGCCGCCTGGATGCCCATCGCCTGCTTCCAACTCGGCTCGCGACTGGCGGTGGCGTCCATGGCGAACAACAACCGCCCCCGCCCCGCCCCATTCCGCGCCGGCGTGGCGGCCAGCTTCCTCAAAAACGCGTCGATCTCGGTAGCCCGCGGCGTCGGCGCGGGCGGACGGTGTTTTTCGGTCATGGGTATTGAGATAGGTCGGAATTGGCCGGGCGTCCACTGGGAGGGTTTGGCTGGCCTCAACAGTCTTCGGGACGCCAAGCCTTTCTCATGCCCGAGCGGGACCGGGTGTTCCAGGATCGCCTCGATCGGATTGCTCAAGCACCCAGGGAAATCGCCCCAGGCAAACATTGCCCCGCAGGCTTTCAAGGCGCGGGCGAGCGCCCGTCCTCAAGAATTTCATCCTCAATATCCCTGGCTAGGGCACGCAGCCCGTTCAAGACATTCTCCGCCTCGACCTCAAGCTTACGAAGGTGTTCTGTAAATAATCTTGCACGCTTCAACCATGCATTACGTAACTCAACCGCGCGCTCGTCTTCAAACGCGAACAACTCCCTAAAACGATCGTCGTTTTTTTTGCAAACCTGTTCGAAATCATCCGCGCAGTGTTTTGCATATTCAATAGATGCTTCAAGAAAATTAATGAACGCCCATGCCGCCTTTCGGCTGGGAAACCATAGAACGCCAATCCAATCCACTATTACGTTGCCGGATGGACCAGTCACAACAAACCCGTCTCGGCCATCTTCGTCCTTCTCGGTCAGTTTGATCACACCGTGCTGACTCATGGCTGCCTCCATCGATAATCACTGCACGGCAGAATCGTACTCGATTTCGATGAAAATAGGAAACGACCTGA
>JADGAL010000437.1 GCA_015232025.1 Alphaproteobacteria bacterium | reverse complement strand
ACCGCGTCGGCGGTGCCCACCCCGGCGACCGGCAGACCGGCGGCCAGCCCCAAGCCGCGCGCGGCGGCCAGCCCGATGCGGATGCCGGTGAAGGTGCCGGGGCCGACGGTGACGCCGATCAGCGTCAGATCGCGCCACGCGGCGCCACCATCCGCCATCACCGCGACGATCATCGGCAGCAACGCCTCGGCATGGCCGCGCGCCATGCATTCCGAGCGGCGGGCGAGCACCGCGCCGTCCCGCCACAAGGCGACCGAGCAGGCCTGCAGGCTGGTGTCGAAGCCAAGCGCGAGCACGCGCGTTCCATCCCTTCCCTTGGTCGAGGCGGCCGTTATACTGCGCTCCCCGCCGCCCCGCGAGAAGGAAAGCGCCCATGACGCTGGTCGCCGTCGCCGCTCCCGCTTTCGATGTCGAGGTCGATCTGGCCTACGCCACGCCCGACAACTTCACCGGCCGGCCGGTCTATTCGCGGGCCGATTGCTGGCTGCACGCCGAGGCGGCCGGCCTGCTGGAACGGGCGATCCGCCTGGCCCGCCCGCACGGGCTGCGCTTCCGCGTGCTCGACGCCTTCCGCCCGGCCGAGGCGCAATGGGCGCTGTGGAACCATACTCCCGACCCCGATTTCCTGGCCGATCCGCGGCGCGGCTCGCCCCATTCGCGCGGCGTGGCGGTGGATCTCACCCTGATCGACGATGCGGGCCGCGCCCTGGACATGGGCACGCCGTTCGACGCTTTCACGCCCCGCTCGCATCACGGTTCGCTCGACATCCCGGTCGAGGCGCAGCGCAACCGCGCGCTGTTGCTCGGCCTGATGACGGCGGCCGGCTGGGACTGTTATCTCAAGGAGTGGTGGCACTACCAGCTGTTCCAACCCCGCCGCCATCCGGTGCTCAGCGACACCGTGCTGCCGCGCCGGATGATGGGGTGAGTATCTTCGGCGCTTCGTATGCCACACGAAGTTTTCAACACCAAGGACACCAAGGGACCGGAGTGAGACCTTGGTGTTTCCCATCCTTGATTATTGGGACCGGTCTCCCCTCGGCATGGCGTAGGCCGAGGTGTCGCGCTTGGGCCGGGCGCGGCGCAAGCCGCCGCCATTGACGAGGTACCACGTCATCTCGGCGATGTTGGTGGCCAGATCGCCGATCCGTTCGACATTCTTGGCGATGAACAAGAGGTGGGTGCACGAGGCGATGTTGCGCGGGTCCTCCATCATGTAGGTCAGGAGTTCGCGGAACAGGCTGGAATGCAGCTCGTCGACCTCCTGGTCGCGTTCCCAGGCGATCATCGCGCGGTCGGCGTCGCGCTCGAGATAGCAGTCCATCACCTCCTTGCTCAACTCGATCACCAGCCAGCCCATGCGCGACAGCGACCGCAGGGCGGGGATCGGCGGCAATTGGTTCAGCACCAGACTGCGCTTGGCGGCGTTGGCCGCGTAATCGGCCATGCGCTCGAGCGAGGCGGCCACCTTCAGCGCCGACAGCGCCACCCGCAGATCGTCGGCCACCGGGGCGCGCAGGGCCAGCAGGCGGGCCACCTGCTCGTTGACCATCTCCTCGAAGCGGTCGACCTCGGCGTCGCTGGCGATCACTTGGGCGGCCCGCTGGTCGTCGCGCTCGACAAGGGCTTGGATGGCCTGGGTCAGTTGCGTCTCGGCAAGGCCCGCCATGCGGGCGATGGCGTCGTTCAGCCGGCCCAGTTCGTCGTCGTAGGATTTGACGATGTGCGGTTCGGGCATGGGTCACCTCTCCTTGGCGTGGGGCGGCAGATGCACGGTGAAGACGCTGCCCTGGCCGGGCTCGCTGTCGATCGCCAGCACGCCGCGATGGCGGCTGACGATGTGCTTGACGATCGCCAGACCCAGCCCGGTGCCGCCCATCTTGCGCGAGCGCGCCGTGTCGACGCGGAAGAACCGCTCGGTCAGGCGGGGAATGTGCTCGCGGGCGATGCCGTCGCCGTGATCGCGCACGCCGACCGAGACGATGCCGGCCGGCAGCCGTCGGATCAAGGCGGGCGGCGCCGTCGCGGCGTGGCCGGCGGTGACTTCGACCACCGAGCCCTCGGCGCCGTATTTCACCGCGTTGTCGATCAGGTTCTGAAACACCTGGGCCAGTTCGTCGGCGTCGCCGGTCACCGAGGGCAGGTCGTCGGGGATGTCCAGCGCGATGCGCATGCCGCGCGCCCGCGCCTTCATCTCCAGCGTCTCGGCGACCTGGGCCAGCAGGCGGTCCAGATCGACTTCGCCGCGCGGCTGGCTGTGCTCGTTCATCTCGATGCGCGACAGGGACAGCAAGTCCTCGATCAGCCGGGCCATGCGGGCGCCCTGCTCGTACATGATCGCCAGGAAGCGCTCGCGCGCCTCGGCGTCGTCGCGGGCCGGGCCGCGCAAGGTCTCGACGAAGCCCAGCAGCGAGGCCAGCGGGGTGCGCAATTCATGGCTGGCGTTGGCGACGAAATCGGCGCGCATGCGCTCGACCCGCTTCAAGGCGGTCAGGTCGTGCAGGGCCATCACGATGGCGGCGTCGTCGCCGGGCAGCGGCTCGAGCCGGGCGCGGTAGTCCCGCCCGATCGGCGGCGGCAGCGAGAACTCGATCTCGCGGCCGGCGGTGCCGGCGACCAGCCGCTCGCACGCGTCGAGCAAGGCGGG
>JADGAL010000436.1:1752-2659 GCA_015232025.1 Alphaproteobacteria bacterium | reverse complement strand
GCTTCTACACCCTGAGTCCGGCACACGTCGATTTCAACCTCGCGCCGGAGGTGGCCCGGCCCGCTGGCGGCGGCCGACACCCGATCGGCGGCTTTCGCCTTGGTCGTCTGGCCGTGAGCAAGTCCATGCAGGGACAGGGCCTCGGTGGTGAACTGCTGATCGCGGCGGCCCGGCGTTGCATCCAGGTTTCATCGCAGGTGGGCGGCTCCCTGCTGCTGATCGACGCCAAGGATCAGCGGGCGGCGGCATGGTACAAGTCCTATGGAGCCCTCGAAATACCGAAGGCCCCGCTCTCTCTCGTGCTGCCTTACTCCGTCTTCATTGACGTGATGAAGCAGGCCGGCACCCCGATTTTGGGGTGACTCCAACTCCCGAAATCCTGAGCTTGCGACCGGCGCCGTTGGGCGTCATCATCCGAACGATTGCAACCGAACCTGTCGTGAGGGCGATGTGGCCAGCGATTTTTTTGAGCGGCCGATTCTGAACTCGCCCTATGCGTATCCCGACCGCCACTGGGAACTGGACGCCGACGGGCAGCCCACGAACCAGATCGCCTCGTCGCGTCGGCGTTCCGATCTCATCACCCCGGTGCCGAAGCCGAAGAAGCGCAAGCAGCCCAAGAACCAGACCGAGATGGTTCTGGACAGTGGCGACGGCCTGTCAACCGCCCAGCAGGAATACAACCCGACTCCGATCATCAACGAGATCAGAGGCTATGTGAAGGACTGGCGCAACCTGCCCAATCCCGACCAGTGGCTGGTGACGGCGGAAACGCGGCGGCTGCTGACGCACTGGCGACATCACGAGTTCCAGGGAGTCCGCCCGTTCTTCTGCCAGATCGAGGCGGTGGAGACCGTGATCTGGTTGACCGAGGTCGCGCCGAAGATGGGCGCCAAGGGCAAGAAGT
>JADGAL010000436.1:1211-1604 GCA_015232025.1 Alphaproteobacteria bacterium | reverse complement strand
TCGCGCGGCTTCCTGATCGTCGCGCCCGGCATCACCATCCGCGACCGCCTGCGGGTGTTGCTGCCCAACGACCCCGAAAGCTATTTCCGCCATCGCGAGATCGTGCCGCCCGACATGTTGCGCGACATCGACCACGCGAAGATCGTCATCACCAACTATCACGCCTTCCGCTTGCGCGAGCGGCTGGATGTCGCCAAAGGCACCCGAACCGCGCTGGAGGGCTGGCGCAAGGAGAAGCTTCAGACCCTCGAAACCGAGGGGCAGATGATTCAGCGCGTCATGCCCGAACTGATGGGCCTGAAGAACATCGTGGTGCTGAACGACGAGGCGCACCACTGCTACCGCGAAAAGCCCGAGAACGACGAGGCCGCCGACCTGAAGGGCGAAGACAGG
>JADGAL010000436.1:0-1067 GCA_015232025.1 Alphaproteobacteria bacterium | reverse complement strand
TGTTCCCCTGGACGGTCAGCGATTTCTCGCTGATGGACGCCATCGAATGTGGCATCGTCAAGCTGCCCCGCGTCCCGGTGGCCGACAACATCCCCGGCGGCGAGATGCCGAAGTTCCGCAATCTGTGGGAACACATCGGCAAGAAGATGCCCAAGGCCGGGCGGAGCGGCGGCAAGACCCTGGACCCGCTCAGCCTGCCGGCCGAACTTCAGACCGCGCTTCACGCCCTTTACGGCCATTACGGGAAAACCTTCGATCTTTGGCGGGAAGCGGGGATCGCCGTGCCCCCCGTTTTCATCGTGGTCTGCAACAACACCGCGACATCGAAGCTGGTCTACGACTTCATCTCGGGTTTCCAGCGCGAAGACGACGACGGCACCAGCCGGCTGGAGAACGGCCGTCTCGCCCTGTTCCGCAATTACGACGAGCACGGCAACCGGCTGCCCCGCCCGCGCACCCTGCTGATCGACAGCGAGCAGTTGGAATCGGGCGAGGCGCTGGACAAGGATTTCCGCGCGATGGCGGAAGACGAGATCGACCGTTTCCGCCGTGACATCGTCGATCGCACCGGCGACATCCGCCGCGCCGAGAACGTCACCGATCAGGATCTGCTGCGCGAGGTGATGAACACCGTGGGCAAGGCGGGACGATTGGGCGAGCAGGTCCGCTGCGTGGTCTCGGTCTCGATGCTGACCGAGGGCTGGGACTGCAACACGGTGACCCACATCCTGGGCGTCCGCGCCTTCGGCACCCAGCTTCTGTGCGAGCAGGTGATCGGCCGCGCCCTGCGCCGCCAGTCCTACGAACTGAACGACGAGGGTCTGTTCGACGTCGAATACGCCGACGTGCTGGGCGTGCCCTTCGATTTCAACGCCAAGCCGGTGGTGGCGCCGCCCATCCCGCCGCGCGACACGGTGCGGGTCCTTGCCGTGCGCCCCGACCGCGATCACCTGGAAATCAAGTTCCCCCGCGTCGAGGGCTACCGCGTCGAACTGCCGGAAGAGAAGCTGCTCTCGGGTTATCATTGGTATAATAACACCTGATGTGGTGAGTTTGTGTTTGACTCG
>JADGAL010000435.1 GCA_015232025.1 Alphaproteobacteria bacterium | reverse complement strand
CATCGACGCCTTGAGCTGGAAAGCGGTCACCACCTCGTCGCGCTGCGCCCGCACCAGGCTGACCCGCGCGTCCATCAATTCCTGCTCGGCGTCCAGGACGTCGAGCACCGTGCGCGAGCCCACCTGCGCCTCGCGCTGCACGCCTTCCAGGGCGATCTGCGCGGCCTTGATCTGGGCGGCGAAGGATTCGGTGCGGGCCTGCGAGGTCACCAGATTTTCCCAGGACTGCGACGCCGACTCGATGGCGTCGCGGCGGGTCTCGTCGACCTGGATGCGGCGCTGACCGGCGACGTGCTTTTGCTGACGCAGGCGGCCATAGGTGGCGCCGGCCTGGTAGAGCGGCACCGAAACCTCGATCGCCGCCGCGGCGGTCTCGGTGCGGCCGCCGGCCAGCGACGCGTTCTCGGAACGGCCCAAATCGCCGGTCAAGGCGATGCTGGGCAGCAATTCGCCGCGCACCAGATCGACGCCGTGCACCGCGGCCAACGCGTTCTGCTCGGCGGACAGCACGGCGGGGTTCTGGCTGATCGCCGCGGCGACCGCCTGCTCAAGCGCGGTCACGCCCACCTTGGGCGGGTCGATCGGCTTAACCGCGCCGGCCGGGATGCCGACCGCGTTCTCGAACGCGGCGCGCGAGGTCTTCAGATTGCCCTCGGCCTGCACCCGGTCGGCGATCGAGCGGGCCAGCCGGGCCTCGGCCTGGGCGACGTCGGTCAGAGTGATCTCGCCCACCCGGAAGCGGTCGCGGGTGGCGTCGAGCTGACGGCGCAGCACCTGCACGTTGTTGATGTTGAGTTCCAGCACCGCCTGATCGCGCACCACGTTCATATAGGCGACGATGGCGTCGAACAGCACCGCCTGCTCGGTTCCTTGCAGGGCGGCGCGCTGCGCCAGCACGGTGCGTTCCGCCTGATCGACGGCGGCGATGGTGCGGCCGCCGGAAAAGAGCGGCTGGCTGGCCGACAGCGACGCGGAACGCGGCGAGATGGTTCCACTGGTCCCCGCCGTTTCGACGCGGGTCTTGCCGGCTTGGCCGCCCAGCGAGACGGTGGGGCGCCAGCCCGACAGCGCCACGGGAACGTTCTCGTCGACCGCGCGCAACTGGGCGCGCGCCGCGAGCAGGGTGGGATGGCTGAGATATGCGGTGGCCAACGCCTCTTCCAGCGTCTGCCCATGGGCCGCGCCCGTGCCGGCGGTCGCCAGCAAGGCGGCGGTCAGCAAACCCATCGTGCGTTTCATTCGACAAACCCCCATGGCGCCCTTGACCTCGGCGGCCGGCCGCAGCAAGAACACAGTAGATTACACAATAACTTGGATGAATGAATCATCAAGAAGATTGCGCGCGGAAGGGTGGCCCTTTCCCTGCCCGCGCGTGTCTCGTGATCAAAATACGAAGCCGGGCCGCTTCTCGAAACCGGCCAAACGGCGGGTCGAGCCATCGAAGAGGGCGCGGCGGCCATAGGTGTTTCCGGCCCGCGTGACCACCGTCAGGCGTCCAACCCCGGTATCGTCGTCGCAGATCACCGCCACGAGTCGTCCGCCATCCGCGAGTTGGGCGCACAAGCCGGGCGGCACCTCGGGCACTTGGCCCGCGATCACGATCACGTCGTAAGGGCCCTGGGTGGGATAGCCCTCGGCCAGCGGGCCGCTGACCACCGCCGCGTTGACCACGCCCAGTTCCTCGAGCACCGCCGCCGCGCCGGCCGCCGCCTCGGGGTCGCTTTCCAGCGCCACGACGGTCGAGGCCATGCGGGCGATCACCGCCGTCGCGTAGCCGGTGCCGCAACCCACGTCGAGAACGACGTCGGTCGGCCTGATTTCGGCGCTTTGCAGCAGTCGGCCCAGCACCAGCGGCTCCATCAGGAAGCGGCCGCCGCCCAGGTCGATGTCCTCGTCGACATAGGCGATGCCGCGCATCTGCTTGGGCAGGAAGCGCTCGCGGGGGACCGCGTCCATCGCCTCGACCACCAGGGGATCGATGACGCGGTTGGTGCGGAGCTGGTTTTCGACCATGTTGTGCCTGGCGGCGGCGAAGTCCATCACTCGATCTCCCTGCAGGCGGACTTCCCGGCTTTATAATGACTGACGCGCCGCAACACAATGGTTGGGACCTTGACCATGCCTGCGCGAGACACTATAAGTCCCATCCCACGCGCCGGCCGGGTGGCAGAGTGGCTATGCAGGGGACTGCAAATCCCCGTACGTCGGTTCAATTCCGGCCCCGGCCTCCATCCCCTTTTTTCCGGTTGACGGGGCATGTCGCGCGCGTCATAAAGCGGGCCTTCGCCGGACATACCGGCGTCTGATCCCAGGTAGCTCAGTTGGTAGAGCGAGCGGCTGTTAACCGCTTTGTCGGGGGTTCGAGTCCCTCCCTGGGAGCCAATTTGAAAAAGGCCGGACGGCGACGTCCGGTCTTTTTTGTTTCATTGGCCCGTTTGACCAAGCGGGCGATGGAAAGTAGATGGGGAAACACAAAGTACACCAAGGACACCAAGGGGGGGAGAATTGCCCGTACAGTCCCGGTCCCTTGGTGACTCTTTGTGTCCTTGGCGTCTTGGTGGTGAACCTTTTTTCTGCTCTTACCGCCGATGGGTCAGTTCATTGGCTCGCCGGTGTCACCCGCACGGCCGAATCGTCGTCGTCCCCGCGCCAAGCGGCACCCAGTCGGCGAGCGGGC
>JADGAL010000434.1 GCA_015232025.1 Alphaproteobacteria bacterium | reverse complement strand
GACCGCGCCGCGATCGGCCTGGGCTCGGTGTTTTTGCGCCTCAAGGCCGAGATCAACTGGCACCGCCTGTTCCACGACCTGATCGAGGGCTTCGACTCCGACGCGCTGGAGGTCCGGCAGGCCGAGGCGTTGCGGGCGGCGGGGCTTTAGAGCCGGCCAAGAGAGTTGCGCGGCATTTCTTCCTGTTTCTCTCATTGGCTATTTGAGGTAGAAAACCACATCGCACACAGGATGGTTCGCGGGCATGGATCGGTGCTATGACAAGGGCGAACGGCGACACAAGCATGTTGGCAAGGGTCCAACGCCCGTCATCGCCATCAGTGACGAGGAGCCCAAAAAGCGAATTGGCAAGTGTCCATCCACGCTTTCGGACTCGGACAAGACGCGTTTGCTGAACGAGGCCATTGCTGCCCCGAATGGCGATTGTGAGCTTCCGGTGCCTAAGAAGCTCTATGTCGTTCACGAAGGCGCGATCTATGAAGCTCGGACGAGCGATCGGGGCCGGACGTATCATGGCTATCCATACGCAGGCAAGCTGTCGAAAGCCGTCCTCGCCAAGCTTGAGGCCATGGCCTACGAGAAGAGCTGCGTCGATTCGTATCGCAGATGGGTCAACACCTACATCGAAGAGCACGGTGCGCACCGATGACGCGTGATCGCCTGCGGTTCTCGCTGGAGTGGATGAACGGGGAGGGACGCGAGCGGCGGCTGACCACCGCCTTTCTCATGGTGTCGCTAAATGGTGACGCGATTTGGCCCGTTCAGGGCGCGCCGGATACGCGCCTCGAAATTCAGGCGGATGATCTTCTCTCCCACCTGACGGAATTTTGGAAGCCTCTGATGCTGCGCCAGACCTACCCGGTCGAGATCCAGCCGGATCGGCCGTCACGCTTACGGTTTGAGACGGAGAAGCGGTGGGGTCGCAAGTCTGCCGACGCGGTCGAGCGCGAGGAGGAATTGATCGATGCGTTCGAGGAGGCTCACGACCTGTCGCGAAGCTTCGCCGGCCAATTCGACCTTCCACCGCTTTGGCTGTTTCGGGAAGCGGATTCCATGCTGGTGGAGACTCGACACCGCCTGCATACCGTTGATTATTCTGGCGCACGCGATGCGCTGACTGCCGTGGGCGATGAAATCGCGACCCGGCTGGAGCAAAGTGACCGCTGCTCTGACCTCGTCCGCGCATGGCGTGACCGTGACGGCGGAGACGCGCATGCCCTTCTCGCGTGGTCGGCAAGCCTCGATCCCGCATTGGCCCGGTCATTCGCGGCGGAAAATATCCTGCAGGCCCCGCGCACGGTGACGGAGGCGGCCAACGACGACGACGAACTGCGGATCGCGGCGCGCATGGCGAGCGCCCTTCCGGCCGAGCAGGTTCGTCAAATCATCGAACTCGTCCGCGGATTGGGCGTGGCGCCGGCGCCGCGCCTCGACGAATTGGCCGCCTCGACAATGGCCCACCTCAGGGATGGCTTTTCAAGCCACGGGCCGCATGAGCGGGGCGAGGCGGCCGCTATCTTTGTGCGCGAACGGCTTGGGCTCGCGTCGGTGCAACGCGCTGATATCTTCGCGATCGTGACATCGCTGGGCGTGTCATTGCATACCCGCGCTGTCGAGCCAGAAACTCTCATGGCTCTGGCGGTTTGGGGTTCGCGTCATGGCCCTTCGGTCCTTTTGAACGAGAAGAACCTCAAGCCTTCAAAACCGGTTGATGCTAATCCGCTGGCGCGCGTCAATCTCGCACATGAGCTTTGCCATTTGCTTCTCGATGGCGGTCACACGTTGAGCGCGATCGAAATCCTCCACAGCCGAATGCCGGCCGATATCGAGCGCCGCGCAAAGCAATTTTCGGGAGAGTTGCTTCTTCCAGGCCGCGTCGCTGCGGACATTTGGTTCGCCGAAAAGAAACCACAATCGGTCAAGGGTCTCAGCGCGTTGCTCAGCAGGCTTTGTCGAACCTATGGTGTGACGACGTCGGTCGCGGCATGGAAGCTTGAGCACGGGTTGAGGAGACACGATATCGATTTGGGTGCTCTGCTCGATCAGGTCGCGCCCAACCGTTAGGGTTCGTCTCACCCCCCCCCCTCACGGCCCCGGCTTGCCCTTGGCCTCGTACTGGGCGACCAGCATCAGCAGCGTATCGCGGTACTGTCCCTCGGGCGAGGTCGAGTCGGCCTCGCGCAGGCGCTCGATCTCGGCCAGCGCCGTGTGGTGGTCGGCGTCGCAGTCGATCATGCGGATGTCTTGGCGGCCGGGTTGACAGAACTTCTCGTCTTCCATGGGATCACTCCAGGCGGGTGGTCAGGGTCAGGACGAACGCGGCGACCTCGATGCGCAGCGGCAGCAACGTCGCGGCGTCCAGGCTGACCCGCGCCGCGCCGCCGTCCCACAGGGCGCGTTGGCGGCGGTTGAAGCCGGCGTGGGTGTCGGCCTCCAGGTGCAGCTCGATGGTCGGCCGCTTGCCGCCGGCGACGCGGCGGCTGCCTTCGCCCAGCACCTTGGCCTGGATGTCGAGGCGGCGGCGCCCGTCATAGATCGGCAGCACGAAACGTTGCCGCCCGCCCGCCACGTCGCGGCGCATCAGGTTCAGCGCGTTCAGCGGGTCGACCACGCCGCTGCGCAAGGCGATCGGCAGCGCCTCGGCGGGTGGGCCGGGATGGTCTTCGACGATCTCGGCGGCGCGGCCGGCG
>JADGAL010000433.1 GCA_015232025.1 Alphaproteobacteria bacterium | reverse complement strand
CGCGAGGGCAAGCCGCTGGTGGCGCTGGACGGCGTGTCCAACCCGCACAATCTGGGGGCCATCGCCCGCAGCATGTCGTTCTTCGGCCTCGACGCGCTGATCCTGTCGGGCCATCCCGCCCAGGCCAATCCTTCCGAGGCGGCGTGGCGGGTGGCCGAGGGTGGTCTCGACTGGCTCGCCCTGCGCCACGCCCACGCCATGCCGCAAGCCTTGCGGAAGCTGCGTCAGGCGGGCTTCCGGGTGGTCGCCACGGTGCTGGGGCGCGGCCGGCCGATCGAGGAGATTCCCACCGACAAGCCGCTGGTCCTGGTGATGGGCAACGAGGAGGAGGGCCTGTCTCCGGCCACCCTGGCGGCCTGCGACGAGGTCGTCACGGTGTCGGGCTCGGGCCGGGTGCAGTCCTTGAACGTGGCGTCCACCGCGGCGATCCTCATCCATCACGCCGCGAGGACGCGGAAATGAGCGGGCATCGCTACTACGACCGGATGCGGGGCGGCGAGACGGCCTTCACGGTGGCCGCCTCGGCGGTGAAGATCGGGCCGGGCGTGCTCGATGAACTGGGCGAGGACGCCCGCCGGCTGGGTATGCGGCGCGTGGCGCTGTTCGTCGATCCACAGGTGGCGCGCGAGTCGTTCTTCGCGGGCGCCCTGGGCTCGTTGAAGCAGGCCGGGCTCGATGTCGTGGTGTGGTCGGGGGTGCGCGTCGAGCCGACCGACCGCAGCTTCGCCGAAGCCGCCGCCTTCGCCCGCGACGGCGCCTTCGACGGCTATGTCTCGATCGGTGGCGGCTCGACCATCGACACCGCCAAGGCGGCCAATCTGCTGGCCACCCACCCCGACTCCCTGCTCGCCTATGTCAACGCGCCGATCGGCCTGGGCAAGCCGGTGCCGGGGCCGCTGCGCCCGCACATCGCCTGCCCGACCACCGCCGGCACGGGCAGCGAATGCACCGGCGTCGCCATCTTCGATCTGACCGAGCGCAAGGTGAAGACGGGCATCTCGTCGCCCTTCCTGAAGCCCACGCTGGCGGTGGTCGATCCCGACACCACGGCGGGGCTGCCGGCCGGGGTGATCGCCTCGTGCGGCTTCGACGTGCTGACCCACGCCATCGAAAGCTACACCGCGCGGCCCTATACCAGCCGCGAGCGGCCCCAAGGCGCCCGCCCGCCCTATCAGGGCGCCAATCCGTGGAGCGACATGGGCGCCCTGCGGGCCATCCGCCTGGGGGCGCGCCATCTGGAGCGCGCCGTGGCCGATCCCGCCGACGGCGAGGCGCGCGAGGCGCTGATGTTCGCGGCCACCTTGGCCGGGCTGGCCTTCGGCAATGCCGGCGTTCACATCCCGCACGCCATGTCCTATTCGGTGGCCGCGCTGAAGCATGATTGGCAGGCGCCCGGCTACGCCATGAAGGGCGCGCCGCATGGCGTCTCGGTGGTGGTCAACGCGCCGGCCGCCTTCCGCTTCACCGCCCAGGCGGCGCCCGCGCGCCATCTGGAGGCGGCGGACGCCTTGGGCGTCGACATCGCCGGAGCCGGCCCCCAGGATGCCGGCCCCTTGTTGGCCGACAAGCTGATCGCCATGATGCGCGCCACCGGAATGCCTTCGGGCATCGCCGAACTGGGCTATGGCGAGGCCGACATCCCCGCCCTGGTGGCCGGCGCCTTCGCCCAGCGGCGGCTGCTGGTGGTCGCGCCGCGCGCCGTCGCCGAGACCGATCTCGCCGCGATCTACCGCGATGCGCTGGCCTATTGGTGAGCCAATTGCTTGACTCGCCTCACTGGACCCTGACCAAGCGGGCGCGGTGGAAAGTCGATGGGGGAACACCAAGTACACCAAGGACACCAAGGAGGCGATTCGCCCGTACAGCGCCGGTCTCTTGGTGACTCTTGGTGTCCTTGGTGCCTTGGTGGTGAACTTTTTCTTCTAATGGCGGCCTTGCCGCCGATGGGTCAGTTCATTGGCTCGCCCGCATCACTCCCACCGCGCCGCCGCGGCGTCGTCGGTGGATTTGGCTTCGACCCAGGCGCCGCCTTGGGCGCGTTCCTCGAATTTCCAGAACGGGGCCTTGGTCTTCAGCCAGTCCATCAGGAATTCGCAGGCCTCGAAGGCGGCTTGGCGGTGGGTCGAGGCGGTGGCGACGAAGACGATGTTGTCGCCGGGCAGCAGGCGGCCGTGGCGGTGGATGACCAGCGAGTCGGCCAGCGGCCAGCGGCGGCGGGCCTCGGCTTCGATGGCTTCGAGCTGGCGCTCGGTCATGCCGGGATAATGGTCGAGGGTCATGGCGATCAGGCCGCCATCGCCGCGCACCAGCCCCAGGAAGGTCGCCACGGCGCCGACATCGGTGGTGGTCTGGCGGAAGCGCGCCAACTCGGCGCCGGGGTCGAAGTCCTCGGCCTGGACGCGGATCATGATCAGCCCCCGGTGACGGGGGGGAAGAAGGCCACCTCGTCGCCTGGCTTCAGCGCGTGGTCGGGCTGGACGTGGTCCTGGTTGACGGCCACCCGCACCAGCGACAGATCGGCGAAGGCGTCGGCGTGGCCGGCGCTTCGGGTCTTCAGCCATTCGACCAGGCCGCGCACATCGGCGATTTGGGCGGGCGGATCGACGTCCTCCTCGCCCATCCCGGTCTTGCCGCGCAGCCAGGCGAAATACAGGATCTTCATGACAGCACCTCGGACAGCGGCAGGTAGTCGATCA
>JADGAL010000432.1 GCA_015232025.1 Alphaproteobacteria bacterium | reverse complement strand
ACGGCAGCGGCTGTGCGCGAACTCGGGGCGTGGCACCTGGAAATCGTCAAGCGCTCCGACACCGCCAAGGGCTTCAAGGTGCTGCCCAAACGGTGGATCGTCGAGCGCACCTTCGGGTGGATGGGGCGATGCCGACGCCTCGCCAAGGACTTCGAGAACCTCGCCAGAATGGCCCTCGCATTTCTGCGCCTGGCCATGATCCGTCTCATGCTGCGCAGGATCGCAAGACACCGGAAATCATAGGGAACTTCGCGGACAGACTCTGAGGAAACGATGGCGGCGTTATGCTGTCCAGAGTGTTTCGATGACCCAGGTCTGCGGAAGAATATCATTCCGTCGCTCGGACCAACGCGCGGTACATGCGGCTATTGTGGTTCCGAAGACGTCGACCTCGTCGAACCTCAGCAGCTCTCAGAATATTTTGAGCTCCTGGTCAACGTTTATGGTAACTGCTCAACCCGGTGAGAGCACGGACTTCCCGCTAAGGGTGCTGAGGATGGCGGCATAGGCGTCGATGCCGTTACGGGCGGCCGTGCCGATGACGGATTTGATCCCGGCGAAGAGATCGGCGCCCCAGTCCGACCGGAAGCCTCCGGTGACCTTGCGATAGGTGGCGGTGGGCCGCAGTTCGCGCTCGGAGCCGTTGTTGTCGGGGGCGACCTCTGGATGCTCCAGGAAGGTGAAGAGATGACTTCGGACCTTGGCATATCGCTTTCGCAGGCGCTTGCCATGGGGATTTGCCGGGGTCAGGGCCATGATGGCGTCAAGGTCTCGATCCAGGCGCCGCTTGTATTCGCGCCGGGTGCTTTCGGCCAGATTATGCCGCCTCCGGGCGATCACGAAGGCGCGCAGTAGGAGCGCCTTCATGCGCGGGGCGAAGACCGCGTCCCCGGCTTCGATGGCGTATTTGCAGTCGCGCAATTGGTGGGCGAGGCAGACCTGCCAGCCATCGGCATGCCCCTGCTGTCCGCCGTAGAGGTCGGAGACCCAGATGGCCGGGCGGTGTCCGTCGAGCACTTCGGCCACCACCGCCGCCGCTCGGGTCTTGCGGATGACGTGGATGACCACGGCGTCGTTCTGGAACACCCAGTTCCAGCAGGTGCGGCCGTCGATGCGCACCGTGGTCTCGTCGGAGCACACCACCCGCGAGCGACGCAGGCGGGCGAGGATCGCCCCCACTTCCCCGTCGAACGCCGGCTTGGCGCGGCGGAACATGCCGTCCAGCGCGCCTTCGCTGACCGACAGCGCGAACAGGTGCAGGAACAAGCGGCGCAGGCGCTGGTAGCTGATGGCATGGACGAAGCGCAAGTACAGCGCCGCCGCCACGACGCCGGGGCCGAACGGCGAGCCTTCCTCCAGCCCCTCGGGGACGGGAGCCACGGTCACCTCGCCGCAGCGGGGGCAGCACCCCGCGTAGCGCTCCACCCTGGTGACCACCGGGCGTACCGGCGGCAGGTCGATCTTGTCATAGCGTCCGTGCAGGACTTGATCGCCGCCGGCCAGCGCCGTGCCGCAATGACGGCAACTCGCGGCCGTGGCGGTGACAACCTGGTCCGGCTCCTCGGCCAGCGTCCGCCCGCCGCCCTTGCGCCCCACGCTGCCCGCGCGCGGCCCTTGGCGTTTCTCCTTGGCGTCCCGGTTGGCCTTCTGTCCCTTGGACGGCGGCGTGCTGGAATTGCCCGGCGTCTTCGGCGGCTCGTTCAGCTTCGCCTCAAGCTCCGCCACCCGCGCTTTCAACGCGGCGTTCTCCGCCCGCAGCGCCGCGACCTCCGCCACCAGCGCGTCGACCCGGTCCAGCAGCGCATAGATCAGTGCGTCTTTCTGTTCATGCGAAAGCTGGGAAAGATCGGGACGGCGTGCCTGCGGAGTCATCCGAAGGTTGAATCGTGAACCGAGCCCCGTGTCAAGGCCTTGTGCGAGACCGCGTCAGGCTACGCTACATCCATGCCAGCCGGGGGCGGGTTGAGCAGTTACCGTTTATGAGCCCGACCCCAAGGGAAATCTTCTTGCGGAATGAATGAAGAAGGATTGGCTGCTTTTCACTCATCCACGCATGGACACGGCCCACGCGAAGGAGCTATTGAGCGAAATACTAGACAATGGTGATATAGTTCGTAAGACCTTCTCGCCATCGGAGGCGTACAAGAGCGAAGGACTAATTCGTTGGCATACGCTTCGCGACGAGCTAATGTACAGAAACAGATATTTTTTGAACGAGACACTCGATACCGATCGTTTATTTGAGCTTTTGTCCCATCTTTCTGTATCCCTCTCGCCGGACGGCGATCTGCCTGCGAGGTGGTATCGGGCGCGCATCCGCGCGGGGGCGGACTTTCCGATCAGCGAGATGGGCGCGCCGCCAAAGCGGCACGCGACCCACGGCCGCGCCAATCCGCCCGGTATCCCTTATCTCTATCTCGGCTCGCGCCCCGAGACCGCAGCCGCGGAAGTGCGTCCTCATACGGGCGAGATTGCCTGCGTCGCGGATTTCACCATTTCAGATGCCCTGACGGCCGTCGACCTCAGGAACCCCCGAAAATCGGTGTCGCCCTTCCAGTTGTCCGATGCCGGTGCAATCGGCCAACTCAGGGCGGACATCCCCTTTCTCGAAAGTCTCGGTGAGGAATTGACGCGCCCTGTAATGCCGCAGGGGGCTGCGATCGACTATATCCCGAGTCAATATCTTTGCGAGTTCATCAAG
>JADGAL010000431.1 GCA_015232025.1 Alphaproteobacteria bacterium | reverse complement strand
AGGGGCAAATCGACAGGCTTGAGAAGTACCACGGGCGCAAGGCGCGGTGGGTCCTCGACGCCTGGGTCGAGACCTGGCTTCACCCAGGCTTCGCCGACTGGTCGCTCGCGTCGGTCTTGCCCATGGTCCAGTGCGAACTTCTCGCCATTCACGGTGCTCATGACGAATACGGGTCGGCACGTCATCCCGAGATGATTTCCGAGTTGTCCGGCGGTCCATCGCGGTTTGAAATCATGCCGGACACCCACCATGTTCCTCACCGCGAACGGGAAGAGCTTGTGGTCGAGATGGCGACGAAGTTCGTCTCCATGCAAAACAGTTCCAGGGGGAACCATGAGACGGTGATGCTCGCCTCGGCGTTGACGGATCTTGTTGGTCCCGGCCTGGGCAGGCTCGACGATGGGCGGCTGGCAAGTGCAGGCCGACAAGCGCTGCATGATGAGCCACCAGTGGCCGGGCGCGAAGAGCGGGGAAACCAATGACCTGATCATCGGCTACGTCGAACGGGGCGAATGGCTGGTCATGGCCTTCGGCAATTCGACATGGGCGTTGGACGAGAATCGCAATTTCCCGGTGGTCGTCGATGTGGACGACAAATGGCACGGCGAGATGTCTGGTCAGCCAATCGACAAGGATCGCTTCGCCGTCCTGATGCCCGCCAGCCGCGAATTGGTCGGCCTGCTGGGCGAAGCCCGCGAGATCGTCATGACCATGGGCGGGCCGGTCTTCCGGTACGCCATCGACGCGCCGCGCGAAGCCGTCGCGGCCCTGGGAACCTGCCGGGCGCAGAGCGAATAGACCCGTCACCCTCGACTATCCATAATATGCATTATGCGACTTTCTGGCGTCGCTTTTTCGCCGCCGCGCCCCGCTGAACGCTTAGGATTTCCCGCCTTGCGCCGGCCTGGACATACTGTCATGCCCGGCATACAACCTGTTATGGCTTCCCCGTTCGCCGAACTCTCGTCCGACGCCCTCCGCGCGCTCGCCGCATCCCTCGAGCGCCAAGCCGCAGAATGCCGCGCCCGAGCCGATCTTCTCGACGCGCGCAACCGCGCCACCACTGCGCACCGCGATCGAGCCGCCGACCTCGCCCAGTTGCCTCCGCTCGTCGCGCAGCACCTCGCCACAGGAACGCCATTCGCCGCCGCCGTGCAGCTCATCGCCCAAGCGTCAGGCGCACCGGCCGACCAGATCGAAGCGCTTTACAAAAGATGGCTGTTCGATCGCCGAACGTCGGCCGCCAAAGCCCGCGAAGACCTCGTTCTGGGCTTGGCGCGGCAAGGAATGTCAAATGTCGCGATCGCGAAGCGCCTGGAGATCGCGCCGGGCAGCGTGAGCCGCATCTTGACCCGTGTCTTGGGCCGGTAACCGAATAACCGTCCTAGCGATCCCCAAGAGAACGTCCCGAAAACCAACCGGAGTACCCTCACGGATACGTTTTTTGTGCTTTCCGCCGACCATGGCCATCATTCCAACACGCCGCGCCTTCGCGTAACCATGAAGTTCAAGCGCCCTTGGATGAATACGTTGCTCGCACCGACCCCAGACCAAATCAGGCAAATCAGCCAGTTCAACACCACTGGCGTAAAGCCAGGTCTTTTTCCGTGCGAAATGCCCGTAATGCCCCTGCTCAACGCTGCAAGTGACACCACCACACCCATCGGCCAGAACCCACCCCTCACGAGATCGCGGCTCAACAAGACCGAACGCACCCCAAGCCTTCGAACCCTCCGGATGTTCAAGCACCCCACCCCATCTCCGAACGGCGGAAATCGCCGCATCGAAACAGCCACCATCGTCGCCCAACTCAAACTGATGGGGTCGCCTAGTCGACCCGTGCCACATTCGCCCCCAACGCTCGCACGGAGGATGCGCAACGACGGGATAAGGCCCGCCATACAAGCGCGCGTCACGCTCCACACCCCACACATCCACACCAACCGCGCCGCTGTAGACGCCATCGGTAGCAACGAACAGCGCAGCCACGTCCAACCCCTTCATCATGCCCCCTTAACCGACCCGCCGCCGCGACGATTCGCCGCCACCCAGCCCCAACACGCAGCCAGGACCAGCAAGGCGTACATCGGCAAGACCAACGCCAAAATCACAAGCCCCATTTCGATCGCTTCCGCCGCACCCATGGCCCCGAACACCTCATCGAGATCATTCGCGCCGCCGAGACAAGCCGTGAGGTAGAGCCAGAACACCTCGTAAACCATCATCATCGCCCCCCGACCTTGCGCGACCAGCCCAGCCAAAATGACGCCAACGCGACGGCGATCGTCACCGACAGCAAAGTGACCCCCAACGTCACCTTGTCCGCAACCACTTGCGACATGTCCCTTAGCGGCGAGAGAAAGGACGAGACCGCCGTTCCAGCCGACGTGAACCACGGCGCGGGACCATTCCCGTCAGAGACGGCCATGAAGGCAAAGGACAGAAGCCCGCCTGTCGTCGAGTTCCTGCACATGAATTGCTGACCGCCAACCGACTCAGCCTGGAACCTCGTCCCGCCGGTTCCCACAAAAGTTCCACACACTTCGACGGGGCTAGTCGACGCTACGATTTTTGGACCAGTCATCGCGACCCCCGTAGTCGTCGACCAATACCAAGCGTGTGCAGGACCACTGGCCACCAAGCAAGCCAGACAAACGCTTATCACCGACGATCGCCGTCGCGTTGGCGTCATTTTGGCTGGGCTGGT
>JADGAL010000430.1:2110-2718 GCA_015232025.1 Alphaproteobacteria bacterium | reverse complement strand
CGCCAGATGCCGGTCGCCGAAGCGGTCGCCCAGGCCGCCCGCAACCGCTCGATCCCCGAAGGCACCACGCTGAACGACCGCGACCGCATCCTCTACGAGATGGTGGAAGGCGCGATGATGGACCTCAACGCCCAACTCGATCCGCTGATCGGCCAGTTCATGGCGCGGTGGGTCAAGTAGGGCGGGGCATCGCCAGCAACGGGGCGATCTTCGCCACCACCTCGTCGACGAATTCGGCGGGGACGGTGGCGATGCGTTCGATCCGGCGCACGCTCCGGTCGATGCTTTTCACTTGATCCGCCAGCACCACGCCGCTGACTGGAAGGCCAGGGGGAAGCGGGACTTCAAAGGGGTAGCCCTTCACCGTCGAGGTGATCGGGCAGACGATGGCGTAGGGCGCCCGTTGATGATAGGCGCGCGGTGACAGCACCAAAGCCGGCCGCCGCCCGGCCTGCTCACGCCCGGCCTGTGGATCGAAATCGATCCACACCAGATCCCCCCGATCCGGCGCCGCCATCACAGAAGCTCGCGACCCTTCGGGCCGTCATCGAAGGATTCGGGAATGTTGTCGGGCGTAATGCCCGCCAGCAACTCGTCCAGCGTGTAGA
>JADGAL010000430.1:1611-2094 GCA_015232025.1 Alphaproteobacteria bacterium | reverse complement strand
CCACGGCGAGATCGACGGTGGCGCCTTCGGTCAAGCCGGCGCCATCGGCCACCTGCCGCGGCAGGCGAACCGCCAAGCTGTTGCCCCATCGCGCGATTTGGGTCCGCATGCGCCTTCCTCCGTATCTACGGGGAATATACGCTCGACAGCGCGGTATGGCAAGCCGGGTGGCCGGTAGGTGCTCGCCGGTATTAGAAACTCGTCATGGCCGGACCTGATCCGGCCATCCACGCGGGATGCCCGTGTCAAGCACGGGCATGACGGGGAAGGGTATCACTCCCCCGCCCCCAGCAACAGCCCGCGCACCCTGGCGACGTGGTGCATGCGCAGGAATAGCGCGATGGCGGCGCCGAGATAAACCACGTTGAGGCCCAGCGCGGCGAAGAAGAAGTCGGCCCGGAAGCCTTGGCCGAACATCACGGCGCGCATGCCTTCGAAGACGTGGGCGGGGGGCAGGGCCCAGGCGATCGGTGGCAGCCAGAC
>JADGAL010000430.1:1007-1570 GCA_015232025.1 Alphaproteobacteria bacterium | reverse complement strand
ACAGGGCGAAGATCACCGCCCAGGCCATGCTTTCCGCCGACAGGCCGAAGCGCAGGATCAGCGCCGAGACCATCAGCGCCACCGCCCAGCCGGTCATCATCAGGTTGAAGAAGAAGGTCACCAGCGGCAGGCCGAGTTCGAAGATGTTGTAATGATAGAAGGGGATGGCCAGCAGGGCGGCGGGCAGCACGCCCATCACCGTGCGGATCAGGCTCATGACGACCAGCGCCACCACCAGCTCGCCGGGCCGCAACGGGCTGACCGAGAGGTGGCCCAGATTGCGCGACCACATCTCCTCCATGAAGGACAAGGCGAGGCCCAGATTGCCGCGGAACATCACGTCCCACAGCAACACGGCGCCCAGCAGCACGCCGGCCGCCTCGGCCACCCAACTGCTGTGGGTGTGGAAGAACTGGGTGATGAACCCCCAGGTGATCATCTGCACGATCGGCCAATAGGCCATCTCGACCAGCCGCGGCCAGGACGAGCGCATCAGATAGACGTGGCGCAGGATCATCGCGCCGATTCGCCGCCGGCTTCCCGCCGCGATCACTGCGCGGCCT
>JADGAL010000430.1:527-955 GCA_015232025.1 Alphaproteobacteria bacterium | reverse complement strand
AGCGTGGTGCGGCCATAGCGGTCGATCAGCGCGGCGGGCGCGCCGCGGTCGACGATCAGGCCCTCGCGCATCATCAGCACGTCGTCGCACAGGCGTTCGACCTCGGCCATGTTGTGCGAGGCCAGCAGGATGGTGGCGCTTCGGGCCCGCGCGTAATCGCTTAGATAGCCGCGCACCCAATCGGCGGTGTCGGGATCGAGCGAGGCGGTCGGCTCGTCGAGCAGCAGCAGCTCCGGGCGGTTGAGCAGCGCCTTGGCCAAGGCGGCGCGCGTCTTCTGCCCGGCCGACAGCTTGCCGTAGGGCCGGTCGAGCAGCGGCTCGAAATCAAGGTCGGCGGCCAGTTCGGCGATCCGCCCGCGCAGATCGGCCACGCCGTACAGCATCCCGTACACGGTCAGGTTCTCGCGCACGGTCAGGCGTTGCGGCAG
>JADGAL010000430.1:0-416 GCA_015232025.1 Alphaproteobacteria bacterium | reverse complement strand
TGGTGGTCTTGCCGGCCCCGTTGCCGCCCAGAAGCGCGGTGATCGAGCCCTGCGGCACGGTGAAGGACACGCCCTTCACCGCCACCACCGGCCCGAAGGATTTACGCAGATCGGCGACGTCGATGGCCGGAGGAGTCATGGCGGCTCATGTGGGGACGAAGCCCCGTCTGTCAACGCCGCCGCCGCAGCGTCGCGCCGCCGCGCCGCTTCGCCTCTTCGGCCAGCAATTGCTCGACGAAGCGGCCCTGGAACATGGTGATGCCGGCCGACTGGCCCCAATCGATGGCGCGCTGGTCGTCCACCCGGCACAAGATCAAGCGCTGCGGCCCGATCCGCTTGATCGATTCAAGCGTCTGCTCGCCCGCCGCGCCGCCGGTCATGTCGGGGTCCCAGATCAGCTTGACCATGTCGACGCC
>JADGAL010000042.1 GCA_015232025.1 Alphaproteobacteria bacterium | reverse complement strand
GAGCTGACCATGATGGAAAACCGCTTCGTGCCGGCCCGCTTCAAGGACGGCTACGGCCCGGTCGGCGCCTGGTTCCTGCTGTTCAAGTCGCAGGCCACCAACGGCTACGGCGAAAACTACGTGATCAAGAACGCCGACATGCTGGCCGACTTCGCGCCTTACGACAAGGCCGCCGTCGTTCCGACCTGCCTGCGTAACCACGCCATGCTGAAGGAAATGAAGGAAGGCCGCGGCCCGATCATCATGGACACCCCGACGGCGATGAAGAAGCTGGCGGAAACCATGACCCCGCAAGAGATCAAGCATCTCGAAGCCGAGGCCTGGGAAGACTTCCTCGACATGTGCATCGGCCAAGCCGGCGTCTGGGCGGGCATGAACATCCGCCCCGAGCAGAACGTCTCCGAGCTGATGCCGACCGAGCCCTACCTGCTCGGCTCGCATTCCGGCTGCTCGGGCATCTGGGTGTCCGGTCCCGAGGACATGAACAGCCCGGCCGAGTGGAAGTGGGGCTACAACCGCATGACCACGGTGCAGGGCCTGTTCACCGCCGGCGACGGCGTTGGCGCCTCTGGCCACAAGTTCTCGTCGGGCTCGCATGCCGAAGGCCGCATCGCGGCCAAGAACATGGTGCGCTTCGTCAAGGACAACGCGGGCTACAAGCCCGAATTCAAGAAGAGCGTCGCCGAGGTCGCGGAAGAGATCTACAAGCCCGTCCGCAACTACCTCGAGCACAAGGACAAGACGACCGCCGAGGACGTCAACCCCTTCTACATCCTCCCGCGCCTGCTGCAGATGCGTCTGCAGAAGCTGATGGACGAGTATGTGGCCGGCGTGTCCACCTACTACCAGACCAACAAGGTGATGCTCGACCAGGGTCTGCATCTGCTGACCATGCTGAAGGTCGACAGCCAGAAGATGCGTGCGAAGGACCTGCACGAGCTGATGCGCGCCTGGGAAAACTATCACCGCATCATCGCGGCCGAAGCCCATCTGCGTCACATCATGTTCCGCGAAGAGACCCGCTACCCCGGCTTCTACTATCGTTCGGACTTCCCGAAGCTGAACGAAGCCGAGTGGAAGGCCTTCGTGAACTCGCGCGTCGACCCGGAGACGGGCGAGTGGCACATGCGCAAGATCATGCATGTGGACATGGTCGAGAAGTTCTACGGCGGCGGCGCCCACTAAGCCTTCGTCCGCTTCCATTGAAGGGGGGCGCCGGGATTGCCCGGCGCCCCTTTTTTCTGTCAGACTGACCCCATACCCGCCCCGCCGAAAGGACGACCATGAACGATACGCCGCGCAGCAGTGAAGACGAGGAACAGGACGAGGTCGATCTTCTGGCACTCCGCCCCGACATCAACGACCAGGACGTCGAGGTCGAGGTGTTCGACGCGGTGCGGGTGCTGTCGGCCAATCCGGTCACCCCGGTACGCCTGACCGGCACCGACGACTTCGCGTTCCGCTGCCACAAGGGCGTGTCGTGCTGGAACCGCTGCTGCCACGGCGCCGACATCACCATGACGCCGATGGACATCCTGCGCCTGTCGGGCCGCCTGGGTGTGCGCCCCGCCGAGTTCCTGGCGCAATACACCGTGCCGGCGATTTTCGACAAGGCCGACCTGCCGGTCGCCAAGCTGAAGATGGCCGGCGACGACGGCAAGGGCGCCTGCCCCTTCGTCGGCGACGAGGGCTGCGGCGTCTATGAGGACCGCCCGGTCACCTGCCGCTATTACCCGCTGGGCATGGCCTCGGTGAAGATGAAGGACATGGACGGCCTCGAGGACTTCTTCTTCCTGGTCAAGGAGCCCCATTGCCAGGGCCACGCCGACCCCCAGGAGATGACCGTCGGCGCCTTCCGCGACCAGCAGGGCACCATCCCCTACGAGCGCGTCAATCGCGGCTGGGTCGACATCTTGATGAAGATGTCGTCTTGGAAGGTGCTGGGCGGCCCCGGCGGCAAGGCGCCCACCCAGCAGACCAAGCGCATGTTCTTCATGGCCACCACCGACGTCGACGCCTTCCGCCGCTTCGTCTTCGAGACCAAGTTCCTCAACACCTACGAGATCGACGCCACCTCGATCGAAGAGATCAAGACCGACGACGTCGCGCTGCTGCAACTCGGCTTCGACTGGCTGAAGACCGTTCTGTTCAACGAGCCCACCATCCTGCTCAAGGAGCAGGTGCTGCAAAGCGCCATCGCCAAGGCGCGGACCGAACTCGGCGCGTCCTGATCCGAAAATCGGATCAGGCTTTTGTTCGCCCCTCGCCGGGCGCAGGCTGCCGCCAATCGCGGGTGCGTGATCCGACCGGCTCGGATCACGCTTGGCTTTGTTCGCCCCTCTTAAGCCCCCGGCGCGAAACACTGTCGGTAGCAAATGAAAATGACCGACGTAGGTAGCACATCAATTGACCGCTCGTTGGTGACCTGCGCTGTGGGTTGGAGCGGCGTCGACCCCAGGCATCCCTTTGTTCGATCGCAAGGACCATCCCTCCGTCCCGACCTGCGCCCCGAAGAGCGCCGCGCGGAGGAGCCGTCAAGGATGGCCGCAGGCCACCGCGCAGCGGCGCGCCAGCGTCCTTGACGGCTCCGAGCACGGTGCTCCGCTTGGGGCAGGTCGGGGCCTGCGGCGAGATCACGCGGCGACCTGGTCGAGCACGACGACGGGGTCGGCGATCGGCACGCCGCCGACATCGAAGCTGGCCAGACGGCGCGGCCCGTGAAAGACGGCGAGCGCGCCGTCGGGGTATTCGTGGACCCGGACCTTGGACTTGACGTAGTGGTGGCGGTGCCGGTCGGCGGGAATCTGCAGAATCCGGTTCAGATAGCGGACGGTGTTGTCGTTGCCGACGGTGCGCTCCTCCTGGATGCAGAGGATGTCGGCCAGGTTGGTGCCGGCCCACGGCACGAAGGCGGTGCCCTCTTCCGCCGGCTTTTCGCGGAAGCGACGGTTGCTCTCGGGGATGAAGACGTCGGCGAGAAAGCGATTGGCCGCCTCCATGTCGGTGATGCCGGCCAGCCGCAATTCCTGCGGCAGGCGACCCTGGATCGTGCCGAACGTCCGCTCCGAGCGGCCACGGGCTTCCGGCGAATAGGCCGGAATCAGCTCGATGCCGAGCTGGTCGAGCGCCCGCTTCACCTGGGTGGGGTTGTCCTTGTCGACCTTGCCGGCCTCGGTGGTGACCCAGTAGTGTGAGCCGCGGTCGGTGTAGAGCGAGCAGAACAGGCCGAACCGGGCGATCACCTCGTGGATGCCCCGCATGCTGCTGGCGGTGCCTTCCTCGGCGACGAAGAAGGCCGAGTAGATCTCGCTGGTGGCGTCGTCCATGGTGACGATCAGATCCCACCATTGCCCAGGCGTCCATTCGTGGCGCGAGCCGTCCTGGTGCAGCATCATGCCCGGCAGCGGCTTGCGGGGCCGCCGCCGCCGATGCGCGCCGCGCTTCTTGGCCTTGGCCACCTTGCCGGCCGCCTGAAGCGTGTTCTTGGTCCAGGTGTAGCCGCGCGCGATGCCGTGGTCGGCAAGCTTCTCGTGGAAGTGGGCGACATTGAGATCGAAATAGCGGGTCTCGTAAAGCTCAAGCATCCGCACAACCTCGTCCACCCCGGCCCGCCGGCCCGACGCCTTCCCGATCCGACCGTCGGCCAACCCCTCCACGCCCTTGGTCTCGAACCGTCGGCGCCAGCGGTAGAACGAACTCACCGATATTCCCAGCACGTCGGCCGCCTCCTCGCACGACAAGCGGCCGCTTTGGTGCCGCCCCATGATCTCGTTGAAACGCATAACGCGAACCTCCGATAGCACTCTGCCCCGACCCATCGCCCCCTCCCTGGAAGGCTTCTAGGATCGGTCAGATCACGTGCTACCGCGATCGGTCACATCATGTGTCACCGACACCCCCGGCGCGAAACACTCGCGCCGGGGCGCGTCTTATGGTATTCTGTGATGTGCAGGAGTGCATCATGGCCACGGTAACGACATCCAGCTCCGTCTCTTCCGTCGTCAGCCGTCTGTCGCGTTACGACCAGGCGGCGACGGAGAGCCGCGCGCCGGTGGTCGAGACCCGGGGCCGCGCGGTGCGCGACGAGGTGGTGCTGAGCGACGAGGCCAAGGCCCATCTGCGCGAGGCCGAGAAGATCCGCGGCGAGCGCGGCGGCACCGTGGCCGGCGTGTTGGGCCTGTCGCGCAACGCCATGGCCCAGGGCGATTTCCAGACCCGCGACCTGAGCGGCGCCCAGCTTCGCAACTCGTTCCTGAAGGAGTCGGATTTCTCGAATGCCGACCTGAAGGGCGCCGATCTGCGCGGCACCGATCTGCGCAACGCCAATCTGAACGGCGCCGATCTGCGCGGCGCCGACCTGACCGGCGCCAAGATCGTCGCGGCCGATTTCCGCAACGCCAACCTGACCGACGCGCGCGGCGTGTCGTCCTACCAGTTCGCGCTGACCCTCAACGATTCGACGACGATAAAGCCGTCGGTGATGGTCGCCTGACCTACCACATCGCGATTTCTTGGGGGTTTTCGGTGACCAGCCGCTCGCGCCGCGGCCCCTTGCCGGTGGCCAAGGGGTGGAACGGCACCTTGTGGCGGCGCATGTACTGCCGCACCTGATCATCGGTCCAGTCGAGCAGCGGATCGACGCGCAGCAGCCGCCCATCGACGTCGATGCGCGAGCGGGCCTGCGGGCCGCGGTCGAGATGATAGACCGCGCTGATCCAGCAATCGAAATCCTGAAGCGTGTCGTTCAAGTGGACCACCTCGTGGACGCGGCCGCCGGCCACCATGTCCTCGCCCCACATGCACTCGAAATGATCCGAATCCGAGGGCTTGACGTTGCTTTCCTGACCGATCGTCACTTCGAGGTCGGACAGCACGAACTCGTGGATCAAACGCTGGCGGTAATTCAGGCTTTCGCCGAACATCGAGCTTGGCTGGCAGAACACGATCGGCGTCTGCGGACGGATTCGCGACACCATGTGCAGCACGACCACGCTTTTGGCCCGCAGCGAGGCGGTGACCACGCACCGCGCGGGGAACCGCTCCAACAGGAGATGATTCAAAAGTCGCTCGGCCGACATACCCTCGGTTTCGGCGCACAGCTCGTGGTAGACCGACATCCGCTCTCTCCCATGCTGGATTCGAGTGTGCCTTTCCATTAGAAAAGGGTCAAGAAAGGGATTCGTTGACTTTTCACGGTCCCGGCGGAAACTGGCTGGCTTGGCGCGCGACGCCGGAAGAGGTAGGGAGCATGATGGACGACGATCCGCGGGCCGAGCCCGAGCGCGACGACCGCATCCTGGAAACCATGGCCGCCCGTCTGGCGTTGCTGCTGGCCCGGCCGCTGCCGCCGGCCCTGTTGCAGCCGCCGCTCGACTTGGTGATGACCATCCTCAAGCGCCGCCATCCCGGCGCCTTCGAGCGCCTGACCGAGCTGCCCGAAGCCGAGATCGTGGTCGATCCCATCGACATGCCGATGGCCTTCCGCCTGCGCCTGGGCGGCGGCGAGATGCGGCTGTCGGTGTGCCGCCGCGACGATATCGGCGAGCCGGCCGCCCTGGTGCGCGGCGATTTCGCCGTGCTGCTCGATCTGATGGAGGGCCGCACCGACGGCGACGCGCTGTTCTTCTCGCGCGAGCTGACGGTGATCGGCGACACCAGCCCGGTGGTCGCCCTGCGCAACGCGGTGGACGGCGAGGACATCGACATGCTGGCCGACATCGCCGCCATGCTGGGGCCGTTCGGGCGCCTGGTGCGTCCGGCCCGCGGCGCCGCCTCGCGCGCCCGCTCGAGCCTGGTCGGGCTGCATGATTTGCTGCTCGGCCCCGCCCTGCGCCGGGTCGAGGGCGTCGAACGCCGCCTCACCCGACTCGAAGGCCGCTGAGATGGGCGCCTTCGAGCTGATCTGCCCGGCCGGCACGCTCGCCTCGCTGAAGGCCGCCGTCGACGCCGGGGCGGACTCGGTCTATTGCGGCTTCCGCGACGAGACCAACGCCCGCAACTTCCCCGGCCTCAACTTCTCGCGCGCCGAGATGCGCCAGGGCGTCGAATACGCCCATGCGCGCGGCAAGAAGGTCTTCCTGGCGGCCAACACCTACGCCGCCGCCGGCCGCTTCGCCCCGTGGAAGGCCGCCGTCGACGACGCCGCCGCGATCGGGCTGGACGCGGTGATCCTGGCCGATATCGGCGTGCTGGACTACGCCGCCGGCCGCCATGACGGGCTGGGGCTGCATCTGTCGGTGCAGGCCTCGGCGTCCAATCCCGACGCCATCCGCTTCTATCAAGAGGCCTTCGGCATCCGCCGCGTGGTGCTGCCGCGCGTGCTGACCACCGCCGACATCGCCCGCCTGAACCAGGAGGTCTCGATCGAGACCGAGGTCTTCGTGTTCGGCGGCATGTGCCCGATGGCCGAGGGGCGCTGCGCGCTGTCCTCCTACGTCACCGGCCTGTCGCCCAACAGCCAAGGCGTCTGCTCGCCGGCCGAGCATGTCCGCTACGAGGAGCGTGGCACCCAGATGGTGTCGCGCCTGGGCGGCTACACCATCAACGTCTTCGAAAAGGACGAGCCGGCCGGCTATCCGACCCTGTGCAAGGGCCGCTTCGTGGCGCGCGGCAAGACCAGCTACCTGTTCGAGGAGCCGACCAGCCTGAACGCCATCGGCATGCTGCCCGAGTTGAAGGCGGCCGGCGTGGTCGCCCTGAAGATCGAGGGCCGCCAGCGCGGCCGCGCCTATATCCAGCAGGTGGTTTCGGCCCACCGCGCCGCGATCGACGCCTTCGGCGCCGGCCGCGCCGTCGCGTCCGACCGTCTTGGCGCCGTCACCGAAGGCGGCCGCGAGACCACCGGCGCCTACACCAAGGCTTGGCGATGAGCAAACTCTCCTACGGCCCCGTCCTGTTCAACTGGTCGCCCGAGACCTGGCGCGACGCCCATTTCCGCATCGCCGACGAGGCGCCGATCGACAGCGTGCAACTGGGCGAGATCGTCTGCTCGAAGCGCGCCCCCTTCCTGGCCCCGCATCTGCCCGCCGTGATCGAGCGCCTGCAAGCGGCCGGCAAGGAGGTGATTCTCGCCAGCCCCGCCCTGGTCACCACCGAGCGCGAACGCCAAGCGGTGCGCGAGTTGATCGAAAGCGCGGACCTGCCGATCGAGGCCAACGACATCGGCGCCCTGCCCCATCTGGCCGGCCGGCCCCACATGGTCGGGCCGCTGGTCAACGTCTACAACGAGCAGGCCCTGGCCTGGATGGCCAAGCGCGGCGCCACCCGCGTCACCCTGCCCGCCGAAATCGCCGGCCCGGCCATCGCCACCATCGCCGCCGCCGCGCAAGCCCTGTCGGTCGAGGTCGAGGTCCAGGTGTTCGGCCGCCTGCCGCTGGCCATCTCGGCCCGCTGCTACCACGCCCGCGCGCTGGGCCTGCACAAGGACGGCTGCCAGTTCGTCTGCGGCCAGGACGCCGACGGCATGGAGGTCACCACCCTGGACGGCGAGGCCTTCCTGGCGGTCAACGGCACGCAAACCCTGTCGCAGAGCTATCACGCCCTGCTGCCCGAACTAGGCGCCCTGACCGGAGCCGGCGTGACCCGCTTCCGCCTCTGGCCGCACGCCTGCGACATGGTCGCGGTGGCGCGGCTGTTCCGCGACGTGCTCGACGGCCACGCCGAACCCGGCCCGGCGCTGGAAACCCTGCGCGGCTTGCTGGGCGGGGCGGAACTGGCCAACGGCTATTACCACGGCAAACAGGGCGTCGCCTTCGCGGCGGAGTGAGCCTCGCGGCGATCGAGCGTGTTTCCCGGCCGCCCGGTGATCCGGCCGCGGCAGGACGGCGCCCCGCAAGCGCAGTCGAACGGCTCCATCCGCTCGTCGCAGAAGCGGTGATAGTCGAGCGTCAACTCGTCGCCCGAAGCGATCGGCCGCAAGCTCACCACGTTCAGCCCGTCGAATGCGGTGTTGGGGTCGCAGGAATGGTTCTGCGGCGCCCAGCCCGCCGGGTCCTCGTCCCACAGCACGAAAACCTCGTCCGACAGGGGATAGGCGTAGCGGCGGAACACCTCGCGCCGTTCCGGGCTCCAGGTCTCTTCGACATGGCGCCGGGTGACCACGCGTTGCGCCCGCTCCTCGCCGCGAAACACGATCTCGCCCTGGGCGATGGCGCGGGTGGCGCGAATGCCGTAGCCGCTGGCGTCCGACCTGACCACCGCGTAGGGCTTGGCGGCGGCGCGGTGGCGGGCCAGGCCCTCGGCGATGATATGGCGCAGGAAGCCGGCTTGGCCCAGCCCCTCATGCGCCAGGATGTAGTCGGCGGTCCCGGAATGGCCCTCGGGATAAAGCACCGAGCAGGCGAAATTGGCGTCGATGAAGCAAGGCGTATCGAAGGCGTCGACGCGGAAATCCATGCGGCAGTAGCCGACGCCGCCGAACACCTCGAAGATCGCCCGCGCGGCGTCGCGCAGGCGGCTGGCCAGCGGCTCCTCGCGGCAGGGGATGTTGCTGTCGGGAAGGTACTGACGGGCCTTCAGGTCGTAGGTCTTGAACGGGGTGTCGGCGGGAAAGACGAACTCGTTGGGCACCAAGGCCCGCCCCCGTCCGGGACCTCCCGGTTCGGCCAGCACGAGCACGGAGAACTCGCGGCCGGGCAGGTAGCGTTCGATCAGAATCTCGTCGAAGTCGCGCGCCAGCCGCCCCACCTTGGCGACCAGCATCGGCAGGTCGGCGCACAGCGAGTCCATGTCCACCCCAAGGCTGTCGCCGGCATGGGCCGGCTTGGCGAACAGCGGGAAGGCCAGCGTGGCGACGGCTTCGGGAACCTGGGCGGGGTGGGACACGATGGCGAAATCGGGCGTGGCGACTCCGGCGTAATGGGCGCACAGCTTCATCAGCGCCTTGCTGGGATCGTAAAGCCGCGCCGTCGGGCCGGTATGGGGAAGCCCCAGCCGGTCGAGGGCGTCGATCACGTCGATCGAGGGGATGTCCCAATCCAGATAGCCTTCGCACAGATTGACGAAGACGTCGAAGCCCTCGCCCCGCAAGGCGCGCAACTGGCGATAGACCGTGGCCTTGCGGAGAAGGACGTGGACCACCTGGTCATCGGGAAGCAGGGCCGAGAGGTCGCGGGGTGGATCATATTCGCCATGCGCCGCGGCCGAGACGCCGTAATCGGGCTGGAGCACGCAAATCCTCATGATGGCTTCCCCTTCCAGCGCCGCCAGGCGTCCCACAGCATGAGATCCAGCATGTGTCGCATCGTCGTGCCGGAAAACGCCAGGATGGCGCCGGCCGTGGTCAAGCCCTTGTCGGCCGACAGGCCGCAATTGGCGTTCACCTCCAGGACGACGAAGCGCCCGTCCCCGTCCTGACGGATGTCCACCCGGCCATAGCCGGTGGCGTCCAAGGCGGCGAAGGCGTCCAGGGCGGTCTGGCGCAGCGGCGCCGCCAGCTCCGCCGCGACCGGGCCATAGCGGAAGGCGTCGCCGCCGTCCTCGGGCGGCGGTTCCTCGCCGCCGCCGTAATTGCGGGCGAAGGTGACGAAGCGCTGTTCGGGCGGCAAGGACCAGTGAAAGAGCTTCTCGCACGGCGCGAAGGCGATCGCCCCGCCGTCATCCGCCGCCACCAGCACCGAGAACTCGCGTCCCGGCAGGAAGCGCTCGACGAAGATCGAACCGGGGTCGAAGCGGAAGCCGTGCAGGCCGTCCGCCACCCGCCGCACCCGCGCCACCGCCTGGGCATGGTCGTGAACCACCGAGGTGCTGCTGATCCCCGCCGCCGCCGCCGACACGTCGGGTTTGACGAACAGGGGAAAGCCGATCGTCTCGGCGGCCCGGCGCAGATCGGCCTCGACATCGCCGAGCGCCATCCACGGCGCGGTCGCCACCCCGGCCGCCGCGAAGCGCCGCTTCATCGCCAGCTTCGAGGTCGAGACGGCGTAGAAGGCGGGGTCGGCGCCGGTGTAGGGCACCCCCGCCGCCTCCAGCGCCCGCACCACGCTGATGCCGGGATAGCCGTTCCGGTCGTCGCCGTCGCACAGATTGACCACCACCGTCCCGGCCGCCACCTCGGCGACGCGCGCCGCCAGGGTCGACGCCAGCACCGGAACCCAGTCCCAGTCGAGCTTTGGTCCGACGAACCAGTTGGCGAGGTCGGCCAACACGCCGTCGTTTTGGTAATCCATGCTCTCGTGCCGCTCTTGCGCCGGGGCGAAGGGCAGGAAGACGCGGCAGCGACGAAAGGGCGGGCGCCGCTCAGACATCGGCGCGCCGCCAACGGCGCCAGGCGTCCCACAGCATCAGATCGAGGAACTGGCGGATGGTCGCGCCGGAAAAGGCCATATAGCCCGTGGACAAGGCGCAGGCCGCGTTGACTTCAAGGACCACGAAGCGGCCCTCGCCATCCTGGCGGATATCGACCCGCCCGTATCCGGTGCCGCCCACCGCCGCGAAGGCGTCCATCGCGGTTCGGCGAAGCGGCTCGACGATCTCGTCCTCGACCGGAACGCCGTAATCGGCGGGAGCGCCGTCCTCGGTGGTTTCATCGATATAGCCGAGGTCGTGGGTGCTGAAACGCTCGCCGGGCGGCAGGGACGGATCGAAACGCTTCTCGCAGGGGCGCAAGGCCCGAAATCCCTCGGGACGGGTCGCGTCGGCGATCACCAGCACGGTGAACTCCCGTCCGGGCAGATAGCGCTCGGCGAACAGGCCGCCGGGATCGATGCGCAGGCCATGAATCCCTTCCAGCAAGCGCCGCGCCCGCGCCACCGCCTGGTCATGGTCATGGACCAGCGAGGTGCGACAGATTCCCGACGCGCCCGCCGAAATGTCGGGCTTGATGAACAGCGGGAAGCCGATGGTCTCGGCGGCGCGGCGCAGATCGGCCTCGGGATCGTGGATGGCGACCCAGGGCGCCGTGGGAACCCCCGCCGCCGCGAACAGCGGCTTCATCACCAGCTTGCGCGTGGAACGCTCGAAGAAGGTCGAATCGGCGCCGGTATGGGGCAGCCCGGCCGCCTCCAGCGCCTGGACGACGCTTAGGCCGGGATAGCCGTGGCGGTCGTCGCCGTCGCACAAATTGACCACCACGATCTCGCCGGGCGGGGCGGCGCGCCCGACATCGGCCACCACATCGGCCAGGGTTCCGGCCGTCACCGGCACCCAATCCCAGTCAAGCTTCGGCTCGGCGAACCAGGTCGCGAGGTCGGCCCAGTCGTCGTCTTCGTAGTCTGGGTTTTCAAGCCTTCCGTCGATCTCGGCGAAGCCGACGAAGACGCGGCAGCGGCGGAAGGGCGGGCTGGCGTCAGGCATGATCGACGCTCCGGTCCCGCCAAAGGTCCGCGTATTGACCGCCCGCGGCGGCCAATCGCTCGTGGCTGCCGTCCTCGACCAGCCTGCCGTCCCGCATCACCAGAACCCGGTCGGCGCCGCGCGCCATGACTAGGCGATGGGTGATGGCCAGGATGGTGCAGCGCCCCTTGAGCGCGCGGATCGAGGCCAGGATGCCCGCCTCGGAGGCGGTGTCGAGCGACGATGTCGCCTCGTCGAGGATCAGGATCGCCGGCTTGCGCACCAGGGCGCGGGCCAGGGCGATCCTTTGGCGCTCGCCGCCCGAGAACTCGCGGCCGGATTCGCCATAGACCGTGTCGTAGCCCTGGGGAAGGCCCGCGATGAAGGCGTGGATGCCCGCCGACTTGGCCGCCTCCTCGATCTCGCGATCGGTGGCGTCGAGAAAGCCGGCGCGGATGTTGTCGCGCAGGCTGGTGCGAAACAGGATGGTCTCCTGCGGCACCAGGGCGATCTGGCCGCGCAGCGACGCGATGGTCGCTCGGGCGATATCGACGCCGTCCAGGGTGATGGCGCCGGCCTGGGGCTCGAAAAAGCGCAGGAGCAGGTTGGCGACGGTGGTCTTGCCGGCGCCGGTCGGCCCGACCAAGGCCGTGAATTCGCCCGCCGCCAGCGAGACGCTCAAGCCGTCGACGCCCCCCGCGCCCCCGTCGTGTTTGAAGCGGACCCCGTCGAAGTCGATCGAACGATGGCAGGGCGCGAGGTCGATGTCCCCCGACTGTTCATGGCGCTCGGGGGCCTCGTCGACCACCTCGATGATGCGCTGAAGGCTGGCGGCCGCGTCGATCAGCGAGGGGATCAGCCAAGCCACATTGGCCATGGATTGGCTCAGGCCGAAGAACAGGGCCTGGAAGGACACCAGATCGCCCAGCGACATGGACTCGCGCATGACCATCGTCGCGCCCAGGCCGAAGATGATCAGGTGGAACAGCACCATCACGACATGCGGCGCCCGCTGCGACAGGAACGCCAAGAAATACGAGCGCAGACCGACGGCCAGCAGCCGGTCAAGCTCGACGCGGAAATCGCTGGCCGCCTTGCGCTCGAGGCCGTAGGCCTTGATCACCGTCTGGGCGGCGATGTTTTCCTGTATGTGGCCGCCGAGTTGCCCCTCGGCGGAATGGAACGCGTAGCTGGCGGCGAGCGCCCGCATGTTGATGATGCGCGGCAAACCCAGGCCGAGGACCAGGCCCAGCAAGCCCAGCAGGAACAGCTCGATATTCATTTCCGCCATCAAGCCCAGCGACAGCGCCACTTGCAGCAATCCCATCGCGCCCATGGGAACGGCGTAGAGCAGACCCTCCTCGATGCGCACCACGTCCGCCGTGAACCGCGCGCCAAGATCGCCGTTCCGCTTCCGGTGGAAGAAGCGGATGCCGCGAAACTGGAGCCGCACGAACAGGTCGTGGCGCATGTCGTTGATCACCATGAGCCCGTATTTCGCCCATAGGAAATCGGACCCCACCGACGTCAGGGCGTACACCAGCGCGGCGCCCGCCAGCATCGACAACAGGACGACCAGACGGCCATAGTCTCCAGGCAGGATGGCCTGATCGATGATCAGCTTCAGGCTATAGCGGGCGAGGACCTCGTAAACGCTCTCCAGGACCATCCCGACCAGCAGAAACAGGACGGCGCCCCGGTAGGGCCGCAGATACCGACCCATCCGGGACAGGGAGCGCAGGCGCGGCGTTTCACTCGCCAAGATGGCGCGCGAGGTAGGCGCTCAGATGCGGCCGCAGCGCCCGTTTCTGAGCCAGGGAAAGATGCCGAAACCCGGCCACCTCGCCGGGGCAGTGCGGCGCGCCGCAGCCACAGAAAAACGGCTCGACCATATCCATTTCGGTGGTCAGATAGTTGAAGGTCACTTCCTCGCCGGGGCGGATATGGGTGAGCGCGATCATGGCGAAACGGCTGAAATCGACCGCCGCGTTGGGCAGGCAGGAATGATTGGCCAAGGCCCAACCATTTCCTTCCGGCGCCAAATGGCGTCCTTCCTCGATTTGAATGGTGTACTTGTCGACCGTGGACACGACGCGCCCCTCAAGCGAAATGATCACCTCGCCCTGAGCGATGTCGTCCAGAACGACCAATGCCCGCCCATGTGGACTGACCCCATTGGACAGCTTTTCAGAGACGCGCAGCATGCTCATGGGTTCGCTCGCCTGGTTTATTGAGTCGATCGGCCGACCGCCGTATCGGTTTTTATGCCTGATACACCAGAATGCGTCCAGCCCTCGATTCGGCGGGCGCTCGGTAAAACGCCGATCACTACGCGCCGCCGGTCGGTGATGGAATCGACAGTAAAACCGGTTCACGGGCCGGCGCTTGGATGGCAAATTCTGGCCTATAGTGGGATGGATTGGCGAAAATACCGGTTCGCCGCTGCGGCGATGTCTTGGTGGCGCTGATTCGCGCCAGCCATCATCATCGGCTCGCCGTCGATCAACTCCCACTTCTCGTCGCGAGTCCGCACAAACTCGAAGAACTCGTCCTCGGTCATTTGCGCCCGCCCTAAATGCGCGAGGCCTCGTGGATCACCCGGTCGGCCGGCAGGGTGATGATGGCGGTGGTGCCCTGGCCTTCCTTGCTGGTCAGGCGCAGCGTGCCGCCATGCAGTTCGATCAGGGTCTTCGAGATCGGCAGGCCCAACCCGGTGCCTTCGTAGCGGCGGGTCAACGACGCGTCGACCTGGCCGAAGCGTTCCAGGGCGCGGGGAATGTCGTCCTCGGACATGCCGATGCCGGTGTCCTTGACCAGCAGCGACAGACCGCCGTCCTGGTTGACCACCGCCTCGACCGAGACCGTGCCGCCGCGCGGGGTGAATTTGATGGCGTTGCCGACGATGTTGAGCAGCACCTGTTTCAGGCGCAGCGGGTCGACATTGATGCCGGGCAGGCGGCTCATCGCCTCGGACTCGACGACGTCCAGGCGCACGCCGGTCGAATCGGCGCGGTCCTTGACGAACACCAGCACCGATTGGACGAGGTCGCGCACGCCCACCGTCTCGACCGACAATTCGACCTTGCCGGCTTCGAGCTTCGAGAAATCCAGGATGTCGTTGATGATCCCCAGCAGATGGCGGGCGCTGTCGAAGACGGCCAGCGAATATTCGCGATAGGTGGGAATGGCGTGGGCGCCGTACAGCTCCATCTTCATGATTTCGGCGAAGCCGATGATGGCGTTCAGCGGGGTGCGCAATTCGTGGCTCATATTGGCCAGGAACTCGGACTTCGAGCGATTGGCGACCTCGGAGGCGCGCTTGGTCTCGATCAGGGCCGCCGCTTGGCGCTTCTTCTCGGTGATGTCCTCCTTGATGGCGATGAAGTGGGTGACCGCGCCCTCTTCGTTCTTGATCGCCGAGATCGCCTCGAATTCCCAGTACAGGTCGCCGTTCTTGCGCCGATTGAGGATTTCGCCGTACCAGTCGCGGCCGGCCATCAACTCGGACCACAATTCCTGATAGACCTCGATCGGCGTCTGGCCCGAGCGGAAGATGCGCGGCGTCTGGCCGACGATCTCCTGCAAGGCGTAGCCCGACACCTCGGCGCAGCGGCGGTTGGCGTATTCGATGACGCCGTGGGTGTCGGTGATGACGATCGACATCGGGCTGTGCTCGATGCCGTAGAAGAAGGTGCGCAGCCGGTCTTCAAGGTCCTTGCGCTCGGTGATGTCGCGCAACGACACGATGCATTGCAGATCGCCCTCGAACTTCAGGACGTAGATCGAGGCGTCGAAGATGACGTTGGTGCCGTCCGGCTTTTGATGCATGAACTCCGAGCGCCGCCGGGGCACCGCGAACAGCTTGTCGATGGCCGCCACCTCGGGCAGCACCTCGCCGATCGGCCGGCCGACCAGATCGTCGGCCATGCGCCGCCACATCGCCTCGACCGTCGAGTTGACATAGCCGATGGTCATCGTCTTGTCGAAGGCGATCACGCCGTCGCCGACATTGTCGATGATCGCGCTGTAGTAATTCTCAAGATGGGAAATCTGACGGATCTTGGTGTCGATGTCGCGCACCAGCGGACGGAACACCCATAGCCCCGAGAAAATCAGCAAGGCGATGGTCACGCCCTCGCCGACCAGCGCGAAGATGTGCAGATATTCGCCCTGTTCGCGATTGATGGTTTCGAAGGTGCCCAGGAAATCGTCCAGGTCCTGCGACAGGTCGCGGGTGGCGCGGTCGACGATCGACGGCACCAGGCGGCGCAGCAGCGGGTCGCCGTCGGGCCGCGCCAGCACGGCGCGCGCGTCGGCGATCAACGAACTGATCGAGGCGTCCAACTCGGCCAATTGGGCCGCCAGGCGGCCATCGGCGAACCAGCCCCAGCGCAGGATGTCCGAACTCGCGGTCTGGGCGCGAATGGCCTGATGCCCGGTCTCAAGGTCGGCGACCGCGTCGGCGAGCAGGCGGCGCACCTCCTCGCGCGGCTTCTTCTCGCCGGGATCGACGAGCAGGGCGGCGTAAAGCGCGATGCGATGGGTGAGCATGCGTTCGCGACTGCTGAGGTTCATGATCTCGGGCGAGACCTGAACGCGCAGTAGCTGTCCGAACACGAAAAAGGCCGCCAACGACACGGCGAAAAGCAAGCCCAGGACAAGGACATACTTGCGCGTGAAGATCGCAGAGATGGATCTGGTCATCGGCCCCGGATCCTGCGATTCCCGGGCCGGCGCCTGGACGTCACCGCCGGGCACCTTATCCACCTCCCCTAGACTCTGGCGGGCTGGAGCGCCCGTTTCTGCGGTTCACGCTGCCATAGCGGCCAGCGGCGAACAACTCATTTTTTTTCGCGGACGGCCCACGTCAACCCGCCGGTCGCGGGGCGACGCCCGCCAGAATCCGCCGCGCCTCGTCCCACAGGGGCGGCAGCGCGCGCGAGAGTTCGCCGGCCCGCGCGAGGTCGCCGGCCTTGCAGGCCCGCTCGACCTCCAGGCATTGGGCCGACAGGCGCGCCAAGCCGACCGTCGCGGCGGCGCTTTTCAGGCCGTGCGCCGCCCGCTCCCAGTCCCCAGGATCGCCGCCGGCCGCCCCCGCCGCGATGCCGGCCATCAAATCGTCGCCGCTTTCGACGAACTCGCCCAGCAATTCCAGCATCGAATCCCACCCCAGGTCGGCGGCCAGGGCCTCGATGCCGGCCGGATCGAAGGCGGGCGGGGTGGCGTGGCGTTCGGCCGGCTCGGCGCGCCGCTCGTCGGGCGCCGCCCATTGGGCGATCACCGTGAGCAGCCGGTCGGTGTTGAACGGCTTCGAGACGAAGTCGTTCATGCCGGCCT
>JADGAL010000429.1 GCA_015232025.1 Alphaproteobacteria bacterium | reverse complement strand
CGCCGCGCTGCCCCTGGTGGTCGGCGACGACGCCCCCGCGCACGCCGCCGCCCTGGTCGCCATGCTGGCCGAGGAGCCGGAACTGGCCCGCCGGGTCAAGGCCGCCGTGCGCGTCTCGGGCCGGCGCTGGAATCTGGTGCTCGACCGCCTGGAGGGCGGAATCGACGTCCGCCTGCCCGAGGAGAACGCCGACGCCGCGTGGCGCCGTCTGGCCCGCTACTCGCGGGAGGAGAACCTGCTCGACCGCCGCCTGACCATGATCGATCTGCGGGTGCCCGACCGCCTGGTGATCGGCACCACCCCGACCGAGCCGGTCAAGCCGGTCAACGAACGCCGCCGCGGCGCCGCGCCCGGCAAGGACGCCTGACCATGAAGAGCAAGCTGCGCAGTGGCCTGATCGCCGCCCTGGACGTCGGCACCACCAAGGTGTGCTGCTTCATCGCGCGCGGCCAGGACGACGGCACGCTGAAGATCCTGGGCATCGGCCATCAGCTTTCGCGCGGCATTCGCGGCGGCGCGGTGGTCGACATGGACGAGGCCGAGCATTCGATCCGCGCGTCCGTCGACGCCGCCGAGCAGATGGCCGGCGAGCGCATCGACGAGGTGGTCGTCAACGTCACCGGCGGCACGCCCAGCTCGCACAATCTGAAGGTCGATCTGGGCCTCAACGGCCATCCGATCGACGATGGCGACATCGGGCGCCTGCTCGATCACGGGCGCCACCATTCGAGCGTCGGCCCCGAACGCGAGACCATCCACGTCGTGCCCACCGGCTTCGCGGTGGACGGCAACGAGGGCATCCGCGACCCGCGCGGCATGTTCGGCCAAAAGCTGTCGGTCGCCCTGCACATGATCAGCGCCGCCCCCGGCCCCTTGCGCAATCTGGCCACCGTGGTCAGCCGCTGCCATCTGGGGATCGAAACGCGCGTCGTGTCGTCCTACTGCTCGGGGCTCGCCTGTCTGGTCGAGGACGAGAAGGAACTGGGCGTCACCTGCATCGACATGGGCGGCGGCACCACCTCGATGGCGGTGTTCCTGGGCGGCGAACTGGTCCACACCGACGTCATCGCGGTGGGGGGCCATCACGTCACCAACGACATCGCGCGCGGCCTGTCGACCCCCTTGGCCCACGCCGAGCGCATGAAGACGCTGTATGGCAGCGCCATGCCGTCCCCCTCGGACGATCGCGACATCCTGGCGGTGCCGCTGGTGGGCGAGGACGAGGACGGACAGGCCAATCAGCTTCCCCGCTCGATGCTGGTCCAGATCATCAAGCCGCGCCTCGAAGAGACCTTCGAACTGGTGCGCAGCCATCTGGAATCGGGTGGATTCGACAAACTGGCCGGGCGCCGCGTCGTTCTGACCGGCGGCGCCAGCCAGATGCAGGGAGTGCGCGATCTCGCCGCCCTGATCCTCGACAAGCAGGTCCGCATGGGCCGCCCGGTGGGCCTTATGGGCCTGGCCGAGGCGACCGGCGGCCCCGCCTTCAGCACGTGCGCCGGGCTTTTGCGTTTCGCCCTGCACCACCATACCGAACGACCCGCCAACGCTTCTCGCGGCTCGGAGAATCCGGGCACTATGCTTGGCAGGCTAGGACATTGGATACGAAGAAACTTCTAATGAACGCTTAAGAGAGCATCAAACCAAATCGCGGAGGGTACTGATGTTGAACTTCCAATCGCCGAAGGGGCCGGAATTGAAGCCCCGAATCACCGTCATCGGCGTCGGTGGCGCCGGTGGCAACGCCGTCAACAACATGATCCAGTCTCATTTGGAAGGCGTCGAGTTCATCGTCGCCAACACCGACGCGCAGTCGCTGAACCAGGCCCGCACCGAGCGGCGCATCCAGCTTGGCGTCGCCACCACGCAAGGCCTGGGGGCCGGCGCCCGTCCCGACACCGGTCGGGCGGCGGCGGAAGAGTCGATCGAGGAAATCCTCGAGCAGCTCGGCAATTCTAACATGGTGTTCATCACCGCCGGCATGGGCGGCGGCACCGGCACCGGCGCCGGGCCGGTGATCGCCCGCGCCGCGCGAGAGAACGGCATCCTGACGGTGGGCGTGGTGACGAAGCCCTTCCACTTCGAGGGCCAGCATCGAATGCGCCTCGCCGAGGCCGGGATCGAGGAGCTTCAGCAGTATGTCGATACGCTGATCATCATCCCGAACCAGAACCTGTTCCGGGTCGCCTCGGAACGCACCACCTTCGCCGACGCCTTCAAGATGGCCGACGACGTGCTGTATTCGGGCGTGCGCGGCGTGACCGATCTGATGGTCATGCCCGGCCTGATCAACCTGGACTTCGCCGACATCCGCACCGTGATGAGCGAGATGGGCAAGGCGATGATGGGCACCGGCGAGGCCGAGGGCGAAAAGCGCGCCCTGGACGCCGCCGAGGCCGCCATCTCGAACCCGCTGCTCGACGACACCTCGATGAAGGGCGCGCGCGGCGTGCTCATCAACATCACCGGCGGCATGGACATGACGCTGTTCGAGGTCGACGAGGCCGCCAATCGCATCCGCGACGAGGTCGATCCCGACGCCAACATCATCTTCGGCTCGACCTTCGACGAGCGCCTGGAAGGCAAGATGCGGGTTTCCGTGGTTGCCACCGGCATCGACGCCGAGTCCCAGGTCAAGAACCGCCCGACCTACATCTCGCTGGTCGAGCAGACGCGCGCCCCGCAAAGCATCCCGGCCGCCGAGCGCAACTCGCCGGCCCCGATGTTCC
>JADGAL010000428.1 GCA_015232025.1 Alphaproteobacteria bacterium | reverse complement strand
TGCACAGGCCGGCGGCGACCGGCCGGCGTTCGAGCAGCGCGAGGCCCAGTCCCAGCAGGCCGGCGCTCAGAAAGCCGTTCTGGCCGAACAGCCCGTTGATCATCGCGGCCGGATAGGCGAGCCCGAGCAGCGGCCCCAGCGGATCGCGCGCCGCCGCCCGCATGGCGGCAAGATAGGGGATGGCGGTCACGGCGCCCCAGGCGACATAGGCCGCCATGTAGGGCAGCAGCGGCAGCCAGATCAGGAACAGCGCGAAGCTTGGCGGATAGTACCAGCCGAACACCGGCACGGTGTCCAACTGGGCGCCGCTCAATCGGCCGCCATGGGCAAGACTGACGGCCTGCTTCTCGACGGGATGCAGCCGCGCATTGTCGTACAAGGCGGCGGCGCCATCGCGGGCGATCAGCAGGGGGGCGGCATAGAAGGTGTTGAAGTCGGTGACGGCGGGGTTTCCACCCGCCTCGGTCTGCCGCCGGGTGACGACATGGAAGCCGATCCCCAAGGCGACGTAAACCGCCACGATGGCGCCGGCCCACAGGGCGATGCGGCGCCGGGTCAGGATGCTACCAGCGGCGTACCGGGCCGACGTCCACATGGACGAAGTTCGACCGCGGATACATGCCGACCCCGCCCTGCTTCAGTTGCAGCGCGGCGCGGCCGATGGTGCGTACCGCCTGGCCCTGGATCCGCACGTCGACCGCCTTGCCGACCATGTGGAGGCTGTGATTGGCGACCCCGTCGCTTTGCTCGGCCAGCATCGCGTTGGTGACCGGCGAGCGGTATCCCGAGACGATCTGGAACGGCTGCGAGGTGCGCAGCTTGCGTTGCAGGGCGAACAGCAGGTCGAAGACGTCGGGGTCGATGGGGTGGGTCTCGTCGGTGCGGTGGTCCCGCATCACCCGCCAGATGGAGCGCATCTCCGAGCCGAGATACTTGCCGTCGGCCCAATAGGTGGCTTTGACGGACTCCCCGGTGTGAAGATTGTAAAGGGAGAGGACTCGTTCCGGGCGTGGTTTGCGGACTTGCGCGGCCGCCTGCGCCCATTTCGGAACCATCAACGTCGCGGCCGCCGCAGCAAAGGCGAACAACTCGCGACGGCGGACGACCTTTCCCAGGCCGGTGTCGTTGTTGTTATCCATATCCCAGCGTTCTTGCTACCCCTATGGCGTCAAGTCATACCACCTTGGTGGGGGGGGAGCAACCGCCAAAGCGCTGGTCAGGGCGAGGCGGCGACCAGGGTGCGGGTCGAGCGCCGGGCGGACAGCGCCTCGTTCAGGCGCGCGTCGCGGTCATAGACGTCGCCCCGGAAATGCGTCGAGCCGTCGGCCTCGACCCAGGCGGTCCAGTACAGCAGGTAGACCGGCATCGGCTTGGGCAGCCCGACCGTCACCGTCTCTTGCGCGTCGACCAGGGCGTTCAGCCGCTCGGGCGTCCATTTGTCGCCCAGCAGGCGCTGGGCCAGATCGGCCGGCTTTTGCAGCCGCACGCAGCCATGGCTAAGCCAGCGGCGGTCGCGGACGAACAGATGCCGGGTGGGCGTGTCGTGCAGATAGATGTTCAGCGGATTGGTCAGATTGAACTTCAACCGGCCCAGCGAATTGTCCGGCCCCGGATTCTGGCGCAGGCGGAAGGGGAAGGCGGTGGTGCTGACCTGATGCCAGTCGATCAGGGTGGCGTCGTCCCATCCCATCACCGTCATGCGGTTCGCCGCCAGGTAGTCGGGGTTCTTGCGCAGTTGCGGCAGGATCTCCTTGCCGGCGATCGATTGCGGCACGTGCCAGGCGGGATTGACGGTCACGGCGGTGATGACGTCGGCGATCACCGGCGTGTGGTGCTTGGGATCGCCCGCGATGACCCGCATGGCCATCGTCTCGACGCCGTTTTCGATAACCTTCAGGCTGGCGGCGGCGACGTTGACCGAGATGTGGGTCGGTTCGACCTTGCGCGGCAGCCAGCGCCAGCGTTCCAGGTTGGCCGCGATCTGGGCGACGCGCCGCTCGGCGGGCACGTTGAGGCTGGCCAGGGTGCGATCGCCGATCACCGCGTCGGGGGTCAGCCCGTGGCGGATCTGGAACAACTCGACCGCCGCCTTCAGCGGCTCGTCGTACAGCGCGCTGTCGACATAGGCCAACTCGCCGGTGGCGGCCAGCCGGCGGCGCAGGGCCGGCACGCGCTCGTCCTCCATGCCGGGTTCCAGCTTCGGCCCCTCGGGAATGGTCGGCCAGCCGCCCGCCTCGGCCAGGGCGCGATAGCGGGCCAGCGCTTGGCGCAGCAGCCCATAGGCTTCGGAATTGGGCGCCCGCTCCGCGGCCAGCGCGCCGGGGTCGTCCGAGCCCATCGCCTCGGCCAGGAACTTCGCCCCGTCGAAGGTCGGATGCTTGATGGTCCAGTCGTCCTGCGCGACCCGCGGCTCGATCTGGCCCTGGGCGAGGTCGCGGGCATGGCGGACCAGCCCCTCGCTGAGCAGCAATTCGAGTCGCGCCGCCGCCGCCGCGTCGCCCGAGGCGGCGGCGTGGCGCGCCTTGGCGATGGCCGGCAGGTGATAGCCGGCCGGGTCGATGGCGTGCGACGAGGCCTGCTCCAGCGCGGCCAGCGCCTTCTCGCCGCGCGGCGAGAGCCCCAATCCTTCGACCCAGGCCGGGCTATTGGCGCGCGCGCCGTAGATTTGGCGCAGCAGCGCCAAGGACAGGCGCTCGTCCTGTCCGGCGAGCGCCGAGGCCACGGCTCCGGCCAAAGGCACGGCG
>JADGAL010000427.1:1422-2753 GCA_015232025.1 Alphaproteobacteria bacterium | reverse complement strand
GGCCGCAAGCCGTTCGTGGTCACGCACGACTATATCGGCCCCGACCGGCGCAAGGAGACCCGTCCCGGAGTCGATTCCGCGCCCACCGTCGAGGTCCCCAATCCGTTGCGCGCCAAAGCCTTGTCGACCCAGGACGCCGCGTCGATCCAGCGGATGATCGACGCGGCGGCGTCGCGCATCAACGAATGCAAGATGGAACGCTACGCCATCCAGGTGAAGTATCTGGTGGACCGCATCATGCCCTGGTACGAAACACCGGGCGACACCAAGGACTTGCTCGCCTATCTCGACCGCCTGCGCTTCGTCGGCGAGGATCTGAGCCGGCGGATGCGCGGCACCCCCTACGCCCATGTTTCCGAGTTGACCCTGTCGCTGGTCGAGTTGGTCAACCGCATGCTTCTCGACCCGGCCAATCCCGATCCCAAGGATCTGGAACTCCTGCCCAAGCTGTGCCAAGCCATCGGCCGCGCCTTCGATCGCGGCCAACAAACCGTCCAGGCGGCGCAGGAAATCTCGCGCTCGCTGCAGGCCTACACCACCAAGCGCTGACGGCCCGACCGGCGGCCAAACCGCGGAACGAATTCTCCGATCGCGGCAGATGGTCACATTTCGTCAAAATTTGTGCGATCGGACTTTTGCGCGACGGTCAGAGAGGCTATGGTTGTGGTGCTTCCCGTCGGCCATCGCGTGCGGGAATACCGCGCGTCGGGGATTGGGGAACGCGGCGGAGGGTTCGGCGACGGCGTGGCGGTCAATGCCAAGCCGGCCGCTTCGCGTGCTTGGCCGACGGCAATAATAATCGACGAAGCAGGGGAGAGGATGCCCAGGTTCGTTGTCGTGATCGTCGGCGCCTTCATCGCGGCCGTGACCGTTTTCGCCGTGCTCGAAATGGTCATCGCCCGCAAGGCGCAGGAATCCGGGAATGTCGAGAGCGCCCGCCGGGTGCTCGCGTCAGCCCTGGAACTCGGCCGTCATACGATCGCGCAGGATGCCGGAACCCTCGCCGCGGCGGCGCATGGCGTGATGAACGAGCCCGGCGCGCGCGACGCTTTCGTCCGCCGCGACATCGACGCGCTGGCCACCCGAATCGGCCCCGTCTTCGAGCGCCTGAAGGCGATGCGGCAGGTGAGCGCGCTGAGCGCGCGCGCCGCCGACGGCACCATCCTCTTCCGCGCCCACGCGCCCGGCCAGCGGGGCGGGGGACCGCTGCACGCCAGCTATTGGCGCGCGTCGGAAAGCCGGATGCCGGCGGCCGGTCTCGAGATCACCGAGGGCGGCGCCGGGGTCGGGGTCAGCGTGGTCTCGCCCTGGCTCGACGACCAGGGCACCCT
>JADGAL010000427.1:0-1396 GCA_015232025.1 Alphaproteobacteria bacterium | reverse complement strand
GGCGGGCATGCCGGGCATCTGCGCCAAATCCTGGGCGTCGAGAGCCTGATCCTGCTCGACCGCGCGGCGGCGGGCGAGGACGCTTGGCGCGAGGCCAAGCCCGAACATCGCCTCGACCGGCAGGTGGTGGCGGGTGGCAGCATCAGCCTGACGCCCGCGCAACTGACCGACATTCTGGCGCGGCCCAAGGACGACGTGGCGCTGGTCGATCTGGCGGGCGCCGAGTGGTTTTCGCTTTGGCTGCCGCTCACCGATCTCCAGGACCGCCCGCTGGGCGGCATGCTGGCCTTCGTGCAACCGGCCGCCAAGGGCTTCACGCGGGCCGGCGTGACCCAGACCCTGCTGCTGCTGGTCTCGGCGGGCGGCCTGCTGACCGTCCTTTTCTATCTCTTGGCGGCGCGCGTCGACCGCGAGCTGCGACGGTCGCAGGGGGATTTGGCGCGCGGCGAGGAGCGGTACGCCCTGGCCATGGAGGCGGCGGCCGAGGGGCTGTACGACTGGGACATCGCCACCGGGTCGCTCTACGTGTCGCCCAGGGTCCAGGAGATCTTCGGCTTTCCGACCGAGAAGCTGCGCACCAATCTCGACTGGCTGGCGCACGTCCTGCCCGAGGACACCGCGAAGTACCGCGACGCCGCCATCGCCTATTTCAAGGGGCGCGACGAGACGCTGAGCTGCGAGTACCGCATCGTCGACTCGGCCGGCGAAATCCGCTGGATTCAGGAGCGCTCGCTGGGCGCCCGCGACCAAAACGGCCAAGTGACGCGGCTGGTCGGCTCGATCGGCGACGTCACCGAGCTGAAACGCGCCGAGTCGGCGCTGATGGAGGCGCATCGCGACCTCGAACAGCGCGTCACCGAGCGCACCATGATGCTGCACCAGACCACCCAGGCGCTGAAGCAGCGCGAGGAGCGTCTGCGCGCCATCATGAACGCCGTGATCGACGGCATCATCACCACCGACGAACGCGGCGTCATCGAAAGCGTCAACCCGGCCGTCGAAGAGATATTCGGCTATCCGGCCGTCGAGGTGGTGGGCCAGAACGTCACCATGCTGATGGCGCAAGAAGACGCCGCCCGGCACGACGGTTATCTCGCCAACCACAGCTCGGGCCGCCCCAGCGTGATCGGCGTCGGCCGCGAACTGGTCGGGCGGCGCAAGGACGGCGCCACCTTCCCGCTGGAAATCGCCTTGAGCGAGGTGAATCTGGGCAAGCAGCGCCTGTTCATCGGCGTGGTTCGCGACATCACCCGCCGCAAACAGGGCGAACAGGCCCTGCGCGAGAGCGAACGGCGTTTCCGCAACATCTTCGAGCAGTCGGTCGAGGGCATCTTCCAGACCAGCCCGGACGGCGCCTATATCGAGGCCAATCCGGCGTTGGCCGCGCTGTACGGCT
>JADGAL010000426.1 GCA_015232025.1 Alphaproteobacteria bacterium | reverse complement strand
TCCGCGCTTTCAGACCCTGACCGGGTGGACCGAGGACGACGTGCTGGGCCGCACCCCCGGCATTCTCAAATCGGGCTACACGCCGCCCGAATCCTACGAGGCGTTGTGGCGCGCGATCACGGCGGGCGAGGAGTGGCGCGGCGAATTCCTGAACCGCACCCGCGACGGCGACCTGTTCTGGGCGGCGGCGACCATCGCCCCGGTGCGCGACGAGGAGGGCCGCATCACCCATTTCGTGGCCGTCGAGGAAGACGTCACGATGCGCAAGCTCTACGAGGAGCGCCTGTTCCGCCAAGCCAATTACGACGAGTTGACCGGCCTGCCCAATCGCACCCTGCTGGCCGACCGTCTGGTCGAGGCGCTGCGCGCCAAGCGCGCCAGCGTCGCGGTGCTGGCCGTCGATCTCGACGACTTCAAGCGAATCAACGAGTCGCTGGGCCATGGCGCGGGCGACGCGATCCTGCGCGAAGCCGGCGCCCGTCTGGTCGAGGCGGTCGGCCCGTCCGGCGTGGTGGCGCGGCTGGGCGACGACGACTACGCCGTGCTGCTGCCCGGCATCGACGGGCCGGACGACGCCGGCACCATCGCCGGCATGGTGATCGAAGCCTTCCGCCGCCCCTACAAGGCCGGCCAGGGCGAGGCGGTGGTCACCGCCAGCGTCGGGGTGGCGGTGGCGCCGGGCGACGGCGACGAGGCGAACCGCCTGCTGGGCAGCGCCACCATGGCGATGGTGATGGCCAAGAAGCAGGGGGGCGACCGCTTCCGCTTCTTCTCGGCCGATATGGAAAAGCGGGCGCGCAGGCGCTTCGAGGTCGAATCGCAATTGCGCCGGGCGCTGGCGCGCGGCGAATTGGAACTGGCGTTGCAGCCGATCTACTCGATCCCCGACCACCGCATGGCCGGGGTCGAGGCGCTGATCCGCTGGGACAGTCCGGTGCTGGGCCGCGTCCCGCCCGAGGGGTTCATTCCGCTGGCCGAAACCAGCGGCCTGATCGAGCCGATCGGCGCCTGGGTGCTGGAAGAGGCCTGCCGCCAAGTCGCCCATCTGTGCGACGCCGGCCACGACCTGTTCGTCGCGGTCAACGTCTCGCCGGCCCAGTTCGGATCGGGCACCCTGCCCCAGGCGATCGAGACCGCCCTGACCAAAAGCGGGCTGCCGCCGCGCTCGTTGGAGATCGAGATCACCGAATCGCTGCTGCTGGTCGAGACGCCGACGCTCGCCGGGATCATGGCCGAACTGACCCGGCTGGGGGTGCGGCTGTCGCTCGACGATTTCGGCACCGGCTATTCCTCGCTGGCCTATCTGCGGCGCTGGCCGTTCGAGACGCTGAAGATCGACCGGTCCTTCGTGTCCGACGTGATCGCCTCGCGCGACGCGGCGGTGCTGGTCGAGGCGGTGATCGCCATGGCGCACCGCCTGAACCTGCGGGTGGTGGCCGAGGGCGTCGAAACCCGCGCCCAGCTCGACTTCCTGGCCGAGCGGCGCTGCGACCTGGCCCAGGGCCATCTGCTGGGGCGCCCCGGCGACTGGCGCGCCGTCCTGGCGGCCCTGGACGGCGAGGCGTTCTCGCCCTAACATCCGCCCCGCTTTTCGAGGGGGAAATCCGATGATCCGATTCGTCCTGGCGGCCGGGCTCGCCGTCCTGTCGGGCGGCGCCATGGCCGCGGACACCCGCGTCCTGGTGCCGATGCCCGACGCCTCGGCGCAAATCCTGCTGGGCGACATGCGCGACCACCTGACGGCGCTCGACGAGATCCTGGGCGCGCTGGCCGAGGGAAGCGCCGACGTCGCCGCGACGGTCGCCGAAACCCGCCTGGGCGTCGACTCGACGCCGCGCCGCCACGCCGAGGCCATCGGACCCCACATGCCGCCCACCATGCGCGACATGGCGCTCGCCCTGCACGGCTCGGCCAGCCGCCTCGCCGTGGCGATCCGCGAGTCCCAACGCCTGGGCGCCGACGAGGGCCAGCGCCGGGTGTTCGGCGCCCTGCGCGAACTCAGCGGCACCTGCTCGGCCTGCCATCACGCTTATCGGGTGCGGTAGGGCAGGGAGCCCCGCTTCGACGACCGCTGGCGGGCGAAGCGAAGGTTTCAACACCAAGGACACCAAGGACACCAAGAAATCGCGAGGGAGACGACGTCGTGCCCCCGGTTCGGGTCACCTTGGTGTCCTTGGTGTCCTTGGTGTTTCTCGGCTTTTCCTTACGCGCCTCCTTCAGCGCCCCGGCACCAGCCGGCGATAGCTCAGCGCCTCGGCGATGTGGATGCGGCGCACGCCTTCGGCCGAATCGAGGTCGGCCAGGGTGCGGGCGACCCGCAGGACGCGGTGATAGGCGCGCGCCGACAGGCGCATGCGCTCGGCGGCCTCGGTCAGCAGGCGGCGGCCCTGCGCGTCGGGGGCGGCGGCGGCCTCCAGGATCTCGCCATCGGCTTCGGCGTTGCAACGAAGGGCGCGGCCGGGGGCCAGCTTCGCGTATCGCGCGGTCTGAACCGCGCGGGCGCGGGCGACGCGCAGGGCGACCTCGGCCGAGCCCTCGGCGGGGGGCGGCAGCGACAAATCGGCGGGATTGACCGCCGGCACGTCGACATGCAGGTCGATGCGGTCGAACAGCGGCCCGGAAATCTTCGACTGGTAATCGACGGCGCAGCGCGGCGCCTTGTTGCAGGCCTGGGCGGGATCGCCGAGATAGCCGCAACGGCAGGGAATCATCGCGGCGACCAGTTGCACGCGGGCCGGATAGGTGACGTGGGCGTTGACGCGGGCCA
>JADGAL010000425.1 GCA_015232025.1 Alphaproteobacteria bacterium | reverse complement strand
CCGAGCTTCCGCCGGCCCCCACCGTCAACGCCACGCCGGCCGCCGGCCGGGCCGCCGCGCGATCGAGGCGAGGTGACGGCGGTCACTGAGGGGTGGCGGCGCGCCGCGCTAAAATGGTCGCTCAAACAATTCGGCCAGAGGTCGACATGATCCACCAGCGACACGGGTCGCGGCGCCTGATCGCCGCCTTGGGCAGGGACGAGTCGGGCGCGATCGCGCTGATCGCCAGCCTGCTGGCCACGATGCTGCTGGCCTTCCTGGCGCTCTCGGTCGAAGTCGGCCTGTGGTACAAGGAAAATCGACAGTTGCAGACGGCGGCCGATGCGGCGGCCTTCGCGGGCGCTTTGGAACGGGCGCGCGGCAACACCGCCGGATACGAGCAGGTGGCCGAGGACGAGGCGGTGCGCAATGGCGCGGTCGCCGCCGAAGTGACGGTCAACTCGCCGCCGGCCACCGGCACCTACGCCGCCAACGCGGTCGAGGTGCTGATCAATCACTCGGCGCAACTGCTGCTGTCGTCGATGTTTCTGACTCAAGCGCCGACCATTCACGTTCGCAGCGTGGCGGGAACGGTGACCTCGGGCAATTTCTGCGTGCTCGCCCTGAGCGGCACCGCCGCCGGCGCCGTCACGGCGACCGGCAATGCCAGCGTCGACATGTCGGGGTGCAGCATCGCGTCGAATTCGACCAGCGCGTCGTCGATGCTGTTCGCCGGTTCGTCCGACGTCGAGGCGCTGGGCGCTTCGGCGGCCGGCTCGATCTCGGGCGAGGAGTCGCACCTCACCACCACCGAGGGCATCCAGGAAAGCCAGCCCGCCCTGCCGGACCCCTATGCCGACCTGGAGGTGCCGGCCTTCGATCCGACCGACTGCCAGCCCCAGAATTCGTTCGGCCAGCATGACGGCCCGACCATCTCGCCCGGCGTCTATTGCGGCGGACTGTCCTTCGGCTCGCAGGCCAACATCACCTTGCAGCCCGGCGTCTACATCGTCGATGGCGGAGATTTCGACGTGAATGGCCAAGCCACCATCTCCGGCGACGGCGTGACGATCATCCTGACCAGCAGCAGCGGTTCGGATTGGGGCGAGGTCACCATCAACGGCGGGGCCGATGTCAACCTGACGGCCGACGACGAGGGCGACTATGCGGGGGTGGTGATGTTCTCGGACCCCGATTCCGACCCGATCTCGGTGCGGTTCAACGGCGGGGCCGATCTGGCGATGACCGGCGCCCTGTACTTCCCGACCGGCGCGGTCACCTTCAACGGCAACTCGTCGGGCTCCAGCGCCTGCACGCAGATCGTCGGCCTGACGGTCGAGTTCTCGGGCAGTTCCGGGATCGGCAGCGATTGCACCGGGGTCGGCACCCAAAGCATCGGCTATGCCAAACCCACGTTGTTGGACTGAGGCGGCCATGCGCTCGCGCCCATCTTCCCTCAGGCTTGGCGACCATGGCAACGCGGCCATCGAATTCGCCTTGGTGGTCCCCATCCTGCTGTTGATGGCCATCGCGGCGATCGATTTCGGCGGCGCCTTTTACCAGCGCATCCAGTTGGAGACGGCGGTGCGGGTGGGGGCCCACAAGGCGATCGACGACCAGACGGCGGCCACCATCGAAACCGTGGTCAAGTCGGCGACCAGCCTGACGGCCGCCGACCTGACGGTGACCGCCACCCAGTTCTGCGAGTGCTCGAACGGCGCGACGGTGCTGTGTAGCGGCACCTGCGCCGCCGGGCTGACCAAGAACTATCTGATGACCGTGACGGCGAGCAAAGCCTACACGCCGATCTTCGACTGGCCCGACGCGGTCGAGCTTCCGGCGACGCTCGACGCGTCGGCCACCGTGCGTTACCAATGAGGGAGGCCGGCATGCCCCTGCTTTGTCGCCTCGCCGCCTGCCGACACGGTTCGACCGCCGTCGAACTGGCGCTGATCCTGCCGGCCTTCCTGGCGGTGGTGTTCGGCGCGATCGAACTCAGCCGCTATGTCTGGACGCGGACCACCGTGCAGCACGCCACCGACGAGGCGGCGCGTTACGCCCTGGCCCATCCCACCGCGACCAGCGCCGCCATCGTCCAGGTGGCCAAGGACGCGGCGATCGGCCTGGACGCGAACGATCCCTGCCTGCTCGGCTTGCGCCGCCGCTACCCCATACGGTCCATGGGAGTCTTCGGCTCCTATGCGAGGGGTGAGCAACGCGAAGACAGCGACGTCGACGTGCTGGTCGAATTGGGCGACGACCTCGACCTGATCGCCTATGCCGGCCTCCAGATCGAACTCAGCGACGCGCTGGGCGTGCCGGTCGATTTGGTGGAACGCGAGGCGTTGCGCCCCCGCCTCGCCGCGCAAGTGCTCGCCGAGGTGGTGCCGCTGTGAGGCGCGACGTGATCTGACCTTCGTCATTCCCGCGAAAGCGACGCACTGACCGTCCCCTTTTCCGTCATGGCCGGGCTTGACCCGGCCATCCACGTCTGTTCGCAAAAGAGAAAGCGGAAACAACGGCTTGTACGGCTGTCATGTGGATGCCCGGATCAAGTCCGGGCATGACGGCGTGGGAGGCTGCCTGTGTCTTTTGAATGAAGATGCCGGATGAATGTTCAACACAAAGGACACAAAGGACACCAAGAGGCATCGCGCGCCTCGGTTAATACATTGCTGCCCTTAACCTCCTTGAGGGAACACCACGGGAATGACGCGACTGTTGCTTCGCGCGATTTCCGCACCCCCCTCACATCATCTTGACCTTGATATAAGCCGGTCCGGCGATCAC
>JADGAL010000424.1 GCA_015232025.1 Alphaproteobacteria bacterium | reverse complement strand
CGCTGGTCAAGGTCTATCGCGGCCGCCGCAGGCCGCCCAAGACGGCGCTCGACGATATCGATCTGCGCATCCCGCGCGGTTCGTTCTTCGGGCTTTTGGGGCCGAACGGGGCGGGCAAGTCGACCTTCATCAACATCCTGGCCGGGCTGGCGCTGAAGACCTCGGGCACCGTCAAGGTGTGGGGCCGCGACATCGACCGGGACCAGCGCGGCGCCCGCGCCGCCATCGGCGTGGTGCCGCAGGAGCTTAATCTCGATCCCTTCTTCACGCCGCACGAACTGCTCGAGGTGCAGGCCGGCATGTATGGCGTGCCGGCCGGCGAACGGCGCACCGCGCAAATCCTCGAGGCGGTGGGGCTGGCCGACAAGGCCAACGCCTATGCCCGCACCCTGTCGGGCGGCATGCGGCGCCGCCTGCTGGTCGCCAAGGCGATGGTGCACTCGCCGCCGGTGCTGGTGCTCGACGAGCCGACGGCCGGCGTCGACATCGCCCTGCGCCAGCAATTGTGGGACTACGTCAAGGGGCTGAACGCGCGCGGCACGACGATCCTGCTGACCACCCATTACCTTGAGGAGGCCGAGCAACTTTGCGACCGGGTCGCCATCATCGACCGCGGCAAGGTGGTGGCCTGCGACACCACCGGGGCGCTGCTGCGCCGGCTGGATTCGAAGACCCTGACGGTGACGGTGGACCGCGACCTGGACGAGGTTCCCGAAGCCCTTGCCCCCTTCGCGCCCGAGATGCGGCCCGAGCGCCGAATGGTGTTCGCCTTCAAGCCCTCGGTGTCGCCGGTCGGCCGCATCCTGGCGGCGGTTCAAGAGGCCGGCTTGACGGTGGTCGATCTTTCGACCGAAGAGACCGATCTTGAGGACATTTTTTTGCAGCTCACCCGTGCCGCCCGCGATTCCGGCTGATCGGCGCCCTGCCCGCTACACTTCCCGTCGGCGGCCCGCTATTTTTGCGCCATGCCGTCGTGTTTTCGCGCCCTCGCCCTCACACTCGCCCTCGCCCTGGCCGTGGCCGGCTGCGCCCCCCAGCGCATCATGCTGCCCGGCCCGATGATCGCCGTCGCCGAGTTGAACCACACCCACATCGCCACCCGCGACGGCGCGGCGCTGCCGATGCGCGCGTGGCGGCCGCAAGGCCCGCCCCAGGCCGTGGTGGTGGCGTTGCACGGCTTCAACGACTACTCCAATTCGTACGACACGGTGGGGCCGTTCCTGTCGGCGCGCGGGCTGGCCGTCTACGCCTACGACCAGCGCGGCTTCGGCCGCGGGCCGCATCCCGGCTATTGGCCGGGGGGCCGCGCGCTGGCCGAGGACGTGGCGCAGGTGGCCCGGCTGGCCGCCACCCACCATCCCGGCCTGCCGGTCCATCTGCTGGGCGAGAGCATGGGCGCCGCCGTGATCATCCTGGCGATGACCGGCGATCGCCCGCCCCCCGTGGCCGGAGTGATCCTGTCGGCCCCGGCGGTGTGGGGCCGCAGTACGATGAACGTGTTCCAGCGCGCCGGGTTGTGGGTGGCCGCCAACACCCTGCCGGGAATGAAGCTGTCGGGCCGCGGCCTGGACATCCGCCCCTCGGACAATATCGAGATGCTGCGCGCCCTGTCCAAGGACCCGCTGGTCATCAAGGAGACCCGCGTCGACGCCATCGCCGGACTGGTCGATCTGATGGACGAGGCGCTGGCCTCGGCCGGCCGTCTGTCCGTGCCGGCCCTGGTGCTGTACGGCGAAAAGGACGAGGTGGTGCCGCCCGCCCCCACCTGGCGCATGATGCGCAGCCTGCCCGGCCCGGCCGCCGGCCAGCGCTTGGCGCTTTATCCGGAAGGCTTCCACATGCTGATGCGCGACCTCCAGGCCGACGTGGTCCTGCAAGACATCGCCGCCTGGATCGCCAACCCCGCCGCCCCGCTGCCCTCGGGCGCCGACCACCGCGCCGCGCGGGTGCTGAACGGCGGTTGAGGCTAGGAGCGGTTCCCCGCATGACTTATGCTCCGCCCGGACGCGGGTGGAGGTGCAAGTGAAGCCGGAACGGTTCATCGCCAAGTGGCAGGGCTCGACCCGCACCGAACGATCGGCGGCCCAGGAACATTTCCTCGACCTGTGCGACTTGCTCGATGTCAAGAAGCCGCAGGAGGAGGACAAGCATGGCACCTTCTTCACCTTCGAGAAGAACGTTCTGAAGCTCGACGGTCGTCCAGGGCGTGCCGACGTATGGCGCAAAGGATGCTTCGCGTGGGAATACAAGGGGCCGCACAAGAATCTGGTGAAGGCCTACGCTCAGTTGAAGGAATACGCGGACGCGCTGGAGAATCCGCCGCTGCTGATCGTTTCCGACATGAACGAGATTCGCATCCACACCAACTTCACCGCCGCCGTCGCGGTGCAGCATGTGTTCCAACTGGCGGAGTTGATGCGCCGACTACGGTCGGCGGCCTTTCCCCCGTCTTTCCGCCGCCGCCGTCCTACGGTTGGTTCCGCGGTTGGTTCCAGGGCAGCAGCGCGGCGATGCGGTTGATGGGGTGATCGGCGATGCGGGTCAGCACGTCGCGCAGGTAAGCCTCGGGATCGAGGCCGTTGAGTTTGGCGGTCTATGCCGCAAGCCGAACTATCTTCTACGATGGTCACGATCTCGGACAACTGGACACCGTCGCCGTCCGCCGTCAAATCGGGGTCGTGCTGCAATCAGGCCGTCTGATCCGGGCAGCATCCTCGAAAACATCCGCGGCGCCTCGGACTGCACGCTGGACGAGGCATGGGAGGCGGCGCGCATCGCCGGCATCGCCGATGACATTCGCGCCATGCCGATGGCCATGCATACCTATC
>JADGAL010000423.1 GCA_015232025.1 Alphaproteobacteria bacterium | reverse complement strand
TTCAGCAGTCCGCCCGAGGATTCGATGAAGGCCACCACCGGCGGCATCGCGCCGTTGTCGTAGGTCGGCCCGACATAGCCCTCGACCCGGTCATAGGCGATCGCCACGCCGGCCGGTTTGGTGTCCATGTCGATGCCCAGCGACGTCTTGGTGACGAACAACACGCTGTCGCTGTCGGCGCAGGCGGCCAGCGGCGCCAAAAGCGCCATCACCAGGGCCAGAGTGGTCTTGGTCGTCATTCACATCCCCCCGGCCCGCCATAGCGCAGACCCTCTTCCGCCCAGCCGATCGAAAGCCCCCAACTCGGTGGATGGCCGTAGATCATCGCCCCGAGGCCACGCACGCTCGCCGCGGTGATCGAGCGCTCGGCACCCGGCTCGATGGTGGTCCAGCCGAAAATGTGTCGGCGCCCTCCCGCGTCGGTCACATCGAACGCGCATCCACCAACCATGGCGACCACGAGCAGTATGGTTGTCGCGCGAAGCATGGCGAAATGCCTACACTATGCTTAACGATGGCGCAATACGGCTCGTCGAGCAACGAAGCGGGGAATATGCCGAAAAGGCGGGACAAACGCGGCCCGTCATGTCAGATTGGGCGAGTTGTCCGCGATTTCGGAGTGGAATAGCCGTGGAGTATGTGATCCGGCATGACGGCGCGGTGGGCGAGGTCGCGTTCAGGGGCCGTTGGACCCTGTTCGACGCGGCCAGCTTCAAGCCGCTGCTGGCCGAGATCGACGAGGCCCGGCCGCGCGACTGGCGGCTGGACGTGACCCGCGTCGAATTCATCGATTCGGCGGGGCTGGGCATGCTGCTGATCGGCCGCGACACCATCGCCCGCAAGGGCGGAACCGCGACCCTCGCCGGCCTGGGCGTCGGCGGACAGGTCGGGCGAGCCTTGGAAGGCGCCCGTTTCCGCGACCTGTTCGCCTTCGAAGCCTGACCTTCAGCGCTTGTCGCGCATCTCGCCGGTGCGCCCGTCGAGCCACGTCTCGACCTTGCGGCCGTCATTGGCGCGGCCCTCGATTTCCCAGCCCTCGCCCTTGCGTTCGACCTCGTCGATGATCCAGCCGCGCGCCGTCAGGCTGGCGATCGCGTCGGCCAGCGACACGGGGGTGGTCGTCGTCTGTTGCGGCGCGGCCTGTGCCGCGACCGGCGGGGCCTGGGTGGCGTCCTGGGCGATGGCCGCGGCGCCGAGCCCGGCCAGGACGGCGGTGAAGGCGATCAGGGCGGTGGTCTTCATGGGGTCTCTCCTCGGTTGGGTCCGCGGGCATCATGGCGGGGTCGGCCTGAACCATCCCTGAAGTTGCCGTTCATCGACGGTTCATTGCCGAACGCGCTATGCTTCCCGATATGAAAACCGCGCTGATGATCCTCGCTTTGATCTTGACCCCGATGCCGGGCTTGGCCGACGGCAAGCGCGGCCACGAGGCCGCCCGCGCCGCCGTCGAGGCCGGCGAGATCGTGCCGCTGGGCCGCATCCTCGACGCCGCGACGCGGGATTTCGGCGGCACCATGCTGGAGGTCGAATTGGAGCGCGAACGCGGGCGCTGGGTCTACGAGGTCAAGCTGCTGCTGCCCGGCGGTCGCGTCGTCGAGGCCCATTACGACGCGGGTACCGCCACCCTGATGCGGGAGGACAAGCGGTGAGGCTGCTGCTGGCCGAGGACGAGCCCAGCCTGGGCGCTCAGATCCAGGCGGCGCTGGGTGGCGCCGGCTACGCCGTCGATTGGGCGCGCGACGGCGAGGAGGCGTGGTTCCAGGGCGATGGCGAGCCCTATGACGCGGTGGTGCTCGATCTCGGCCTGCCGGGGCTCGACGGGTTGCAGGTGCTGAAGCGCTGGCGGGCGGCGGGGCGCGCCATGCCGGTGCTGGTGCTGACGGCGCGCGGCACCTGGGCCGACAAGGTCGAGGGGCTGGACGCCGGCGCCGACGACTATCTCGCCAAACCCTTCCGCATGGAGGAGTTGCTGGCCCGCCTGCGCTCGCTGATCCGCCGCGCGGCGCGCACCGTCGAGCCGGTGTTGCGTTGCGGACCGGTCGAGTTGGACCCGCGCTCGGGCCGCGTCGCGGTGGGCGGCGCGCCGGTCACCCTGACCTCGCATGAATACCGCGTGCTGGCCTATCTGATGCACCATCCCGGCCGGGTCGTGTCGCGCGGCGAACTGATCGAGCACATCTACGCCCAGGACCACGACCGCGATTCCAACACCATCGAGGTGTTCGTCGCCCGGCTGCGGCGCAAGCTGGGCGTCGCGGTGATCCGCACCATCCGCGGCTTGGGCTATCGCCTGGAGGAGGGGTGAGGCGGGCCGCCTCGCTGCGGCTGCGCCTGGTCGGCGGGGCGGCGTTGTGGATCGTCGCGGCGCTGCTGGCGGTCGGCGCGGTGCTGGTCGGCATCTTCGCCGACCATGTCCAGCGCCAGCGCGAGACCGAGATCGCCAGCCATCTCGACCAACTCGCCGCCGTCGCCGAGTGGCGGGCCGATGGGCCGGCTTTGCGCCACGACCTCGCCGATCCGCGCTTTCAGCGGCCCTATTCCGGCCTGTATTGGCAAATCGAGGCGAGCGGACGGGTGGACTCGCGCTCGCGCTCGCTGTGGGACGAGGCGCTCGCCGTGCCGCCCGACGCTTTGGCGGATGGCGAGGTTCACCGGCACGAGGTCGCCGGTCCCGAGGGCCAGCGCCTGACCCTGCTGGAGCGCGCCGTCTCGCTGCCCGGCGCTCCTGGCCCGCTGCGCCTCGCGGTCGCCGCCGACCGCGCCGGCCTTGATCTGGCGGTGGGTCGCTTCACGCGGGCGCTCGCCCTGTCGCTGGGGGCGCTGGCGGCCG
>JADGAL010000422.1:1090-2841 GCA_015232025.1 Alphaproteobacteria bacterium | reverse complement strand
CGGGTGTTGGCGAGATCGAGGCGTCCGACCGGCTGCTCGCCTTCCGCCAAGGCGGCGAGCGGTTCCAAGGCCCCAGCTTCCCGACCATCTCGGGGGCCGGGCCGCATGGCGCGATCGTCCACTACCACGCCACGCCGCGCACCGACCGCCGGCTCGAGGAGGGCATGCTGTATCTGGTCGATTCCGGGGGGCAATATCTCGACGGCACCACCGACGTCACCCGTACCCTGGCGATCGGCGCGCCGGGAGCCGAGGAACGCCACCGCTTCACCCTGGTGCTGAAGGGCCATATCGCCCTGGCCACGGCGCGGTTTCCGGTCGGCACCACGGGATCGCAGCTCGACGCCTTCGCCCGCCGCGCCTTGTGGGACGAGGGGCTGGATTACGACCATGGCACCGGCCACGGGGTCGGCAGCTTCCTGGGCGTCCACGAAGGACCGCAGCGCATCGCCAAACTCGGCAACCGGGTGGCGCTGGCGCCCGGCATGATCCTGTCGAACGAGCCCGGCTATTACCAGACCGGCGCCTATGGCATCCGCATCGAAAACCTGGCGGTGGTCGAAAGGCCGCCCGGCCTCGGCTTCGAGACCCTGACCCTGGCGCCGATCGACCGCGCCCTGGTCGAGCCCGATCTGCTCGCCCCCGCCGAGCGTCGCTGGCTGGACGCCTATCACGCCCGCGTGTTCGACGAGATCGGGCCGCTGGTCGACGCGGACACCCGCGCCTGGCTATGGAGCGCGACCCGGCCGGTGGGGTGAGGTCGCTCTTATACCGGTGAGCCGATAAATCGGCTCACCTCATTGGCCCCTCAGCCTAAGCGGGCGCCCCGGCGCCCTTGGCCGCCGCCGCAATGGCGGCTTCGACGATCGGTCGTTCCGACCGTTCGTCGCTCTTACCGCTCGACCACGATTTCCTGGCGTTGCTCGCCCAGGCCGTCGACGCCCAGGCGGACCACGTCGCCGGGGGCGAGGAAGGTGCCTTTGCCCCAGCCGACGCCGGCCGGGGTGCCGGTGGCGATCAGGTCGCCGGGCAGCAGCGCCATGAATTGCGACAGATGCGAGATCAGGGTGGCGACGTCGAAGATCATCCCGGAGGTCGAGCCGTTCTGGCGCATGGTGCCGTTGACCTCGCACCACAGGCCGAGCGCCTGGGGATCGGGGATTTCGTCGGCGGTGACCAGCCAGGGGCCGACCGGGCAGAAGGTCGGCGAGGACTTGCCCTTCACCCACTGGCCGCCGCGGTCGAACTGGAAGGCGCGTTCCGAGACGTCGTGGCAGACCAGGTAGCCCGCGACGTGGGACAGGGCGTCGGCGGGACTGACATGGCGGGCGACGCTGCCGATCACCACGCCCAGCTCGACCTCCCAATCCAGCTTGGTGGCGCCGCGCGGCATCACGATGGGGTCGTTGGGACCGGACAGCGAGCCGGTGTGCTTGTTGAAGACGATCGGCTCGGTGGGCACCGGCAGATTGGCCTCGGCGGCGTGGTCGCGGTAGTTGAGGCCGATGCCGATCACGTTGCCGATGCCGGCCAGCGGCACGCCCAGGCGCGGCCGGCCCGAGATCGCCGGCAGGGTGGCGGGATCGAGACGGCGCAGCGCGTCGAGCCCCTGCGGCGACAGCGTCTGCGGCGTGATGTCGGCGATGTGGCCCGATAGATAGCGCAGGGTACCCTGGTCATCGATCAAGGCGGGCCGTTCGGCTCCCCATTCGCCGTGGCGGACGAGCTTCATGGCTACCGTTCTCCGTCAG
>JADGAL010000422.1:551-1013 GCA_015232025.1 Alphaproteobacteria bacterium | reverse complement strand
AGGAACCCCTGCGCCAATTCGCAGTTCTGTCGACGCAAAAAGGCGAGCTGTTCGCTGGTCTCGACCCCCTCGGCGATCACGCCCAGGCTCAGCGAATGGGCGATCGCCACGATCGCGGTGATGATGCGGGCGTCGTCGGCGTCGGTGCCGATGTCGCGCACGAAGGCCTGGTCGATCTTCAGCGCGTCGAGCGGCAGCCGCCGCAACTGCCCGAACGAGGAATAGCCGGTGCCGAAGTCGTCGACCGCGATGCGCACGCCCAGGCCGCGCAGCCTTTGCAACACCGGCAACGCCTCTTGGGTGCGCGTCGCGCCGAACAGGGCGCTTTCGGCCAGCTCGATCTCAAGCCGGGCGGGGTCGGCGCCGGTCTGGCGCAAGGTCTCGGCGATCGTCTCGACAAGGTCGAATTGGTGAAGCTGTTGATGGGCGAGGTTGATCGACAAGCGGATGTCCAGCCCGCTC
>JADGAL010000422.1:0-474 GCA_015232025.1 Alphaproteobacteria bacterium | reverse complement strand
GAGCGCGGCGCCCAGGAATTGGGCGGGCAGCGCCAGCCCGGCCTCGGGATGGTTCCAGCGCAGCAGCGCCTCGGCGGCGACGATCCGGCCCGTCGCGGTTTCGTGGATCGGCTGATAATGAAGGGTGAACTCGCCGCGATCGAGGGCGTGGCGCAGGCTGCTTTCCAGCGCCAAGCGCTCGAAGGCCTGGGCGTTCAGGGTCTCGTCGTAAAATTGGTAGCCGTTCTTGCCCTGCTTCTTGGCCCGGTACATCGCCTCGTCGGCCTTGCGCAGCAGCGCGTGGCCATCGGTCGAGTCGGACGGGAACAGGGCGATGCCCAGGCTGGTGGTCAGCGAAAGGCGCCGCCCGCCCAGTTCGAAGGGCTCGGCCAGGCGGTGGACCATCTTCTGGGCGACCACGGCGGCGTCGCGGAAATCGGCGATGTCCTCCAAGATGACGGTGAATTCGTCGCCGGCCAGCCGGGCCACGGTGTC
>JADGAL010000421.1 GCA_015232025.1 Alphaproteobacteria bacterium | reverse complement strand
GATGATGGCCAAGGACCTGCTGGTCCACGAGCAGGTGTATCGCATGATCACCTACGCCCTTGGCCTGCGCGACGAGCTCGCGCGGTTCAAGGCGCATGTCTTCGCCGATTTCGACGCCTTGGACGCCATGCTGGCCCAGGACTACGGCGTCACCCGCCGCGCTGGTACCAAGGGCAACCGCTCTTACGTCTCCGGCGACCGCAAGTTCAAGGTCGAGATCAAGATCAACACCCCCGAGGTGATCGGACCCGAATTGCAAATGGCCAAGGCGCTGATCGACGAGATCGTGCTGGAGAAGGGCGCCGATGCCGATCCTGTGCTTGCGGCCCTGGTGTCGCAGGTGTTCGACGTGGGGGTTGCTGGCCGTGTCAATGTCAACATGTTGCGCCGCCTGCGCGACCTTGAATTGGCCGATCCGCGCTGGCCGAGCGTGCGCAAAGCGATCGGCGACGCGATCAAGGACGGGGTGTCCAAGGCCTACATCACCTTCCACCGCTGGCGCGACGGCGCCGCGGGCGGCTGGGAGATGATCCCGCTGGACCTCGCCGCCGTTGAGATCACCAACGACGCCTTCGCGGTGCCGTCCATTCGGCGCCGGGCCGAGGAGGCCGAAGCCGCCCTGGCCGAGGCGCGCGAGCAGCTCGTCGAGCAGGAGGGCATTTTCAACGCCGTTCTGGTCACCCTGAAACAGTTTGAGGCCGCGCCCGATCTGCTGGCGGCCGATCGCAACATGACCCTTCCCGAGTTGGCCCAAGCGCTGCTTTCGAAGCACCTGAACCCCTTCGAGCCGACGCCCGACATCGTCGACCAGGGGGCTGGGATATGAGCGACAAGACTCGCATCTCATGGACGGACGCGACCTGGAACCCCATCGTCGGCTGCAAGCGCGTCACTCACCGCTGCCAGCATTGCTATGCGGAACGGGGCGCCCCGCGCCTGGTGCGGCTGGGCCTCGCCCAGTATGACGGCCTGACCCGCGAAACCCGCGACGGGGTGCGCTGGACCGGCAAGGCCCGGTGGGTCGAGGCGGTGGCGGGCAAGCCGCTCGGCTGGCGGAAGGCGCGCCGGATCTTCATCAATGCCCAGTCCGACATCGCCTATGCCGGCGTGAAGCCGCGCTGGCGCGCCCGCATCTGGTGGATCATCGGCCAGTGCGCCGGGTTCCTGGACCCCAGTCGTGCCCGAGGACACGAGTTCCAGATCCTGACCGGCCGTCCTCAGGGGCTGTTGGAGTGGACGGAAACGTGGGCCGATCCGGCCGCGCGGCGCGCCCTGGTCGAGAACCTCTACGGGGATGGCCGCGGCGAGGTCTACGACTGGATGTCCAGCCCGAAATACTGGCCCGACGAGCTTCCCAACCTGCTCCTTGGCGTGAGCGTTTGCGATCAAGCCGAGGCCGATGCGGCCCGCGAAACCTGGAAACGCCTGAAGGATCGGGGCTGGCGGGTGTGGGTCAGCTACGAGCCCGCACTTGGCCCGGTCGATTGGACCGGCTGGGAGTGGCTGGACTGGCTTGTGATCGGCGGCGAGTCTGGACCCGACGCGCGGCCGTGCGAGCGTGTCTGGCTGGCCGACGCCGTCGCCTGGGCGGCACAGAATGGCGTGCCGTGCTTCGTCAAGCAGCTCGGTGACGCGTACTCCGACCCGGCGAATGGCGTGGCCGGCCCGCGGCTCAAAGTCGACTCCCCGCCGCCGCCAACACTCCGCCTCGATCGCGCGGCCGTCACGGACCCCACCGCATGGGGCCCCGAGTTGCGCGTTCGCGAGTTTCCCAAAGGGAGGATCTGATCATGAGCTACCAGTTCGAAGCGGTGGACTACCCCGCAGACGAACCCGAGGCCGACACCATCCGCCTGCTGGGCGCGATCGAGGAGATCACAGACTACCTGCCGCATCAGCCGCCCGCCGCCGATCTGGCGTCCGTCGAGATGGTCATGAGCACGCTGCTCGGCGACCTGAACACCGCCGATGGCTTGCCCAGCCCCGACGCTCGCGTCACGCTGCTCGACATCGCTGCGCAGGCGTTGGGCGCCATTCTGGAGTTGGACCGCGCCAACGCCAGAGCCACGCCATGAGCGCCCGCGTCGTCACCCCGACCGAGCCTCTGACGCCCGAGGAGGAGGCGGTGCACGCGGTCTCGACCGCCGTCCTCAAGCTTCTGGCCGAGTGCTTCCCCCACGAGTCGCCGGATGTGGGGATCGGCGGTCTCGTTTCCGCCACCCTCACCATGGCGGTGGCGGGCGGGCGCACGGCCGTGACGATCGACCTGCTGCGCGAGAGCATCGCCGACCTCTCCAAGCCCACGAGCCCGATCCATGCGCTCGCGCCGACGACGGGGACTCCATCATGAGCGCCGCCTGGGGCAACGGCCTAGTGGTTCCGGCGGCCCACCTCGGCCCCCGGCCCGTCCTCAACTGGATTTCGCTCGACCTCCTGGTGGTGGACGAGCGCTACCAGCGCCGGGTGAACGAGCGCGGCGTGAAGCTGATCAACAAGATCGTCAAGGAGTTCGCCTGGTCGCGGTTCCAGCCGCTGGTGGTCACCGGCCCGGATGCCTCGGGGGACTTCCCGGTGATCGACGGCCAGCACCGCCTTGAGGCCTGCCGCCGCCATCCGGCCGTGACCGAAGCGCCGTGCTGGATCGTCGCGGCGTCGGCGGTGGCCGATCAGGCTCGCGCCTTCGTCAGCGTCAACAAGGATCGTCTCGGCGTCACCGCCATCAACGTGTTCTGGGCGCGCTTGGCGGCCGGCGATCCCGACGCCGTCTGGCTGCGATCGATCTGCGACCAAGCCGGCGTCCAGATCGGCAGGGTGGGCACCGGGCGCCAGCCGCCCCTGACCACCATCGCCCTGGCCGGCCTGCTGA
>JADGAL010000420.1 GCA_015232025.1 Alphaproteobacteria bacterium | reverse complement strand
CCGGACGAGGCGATCGAGGCCTACCGGGGCGCCACCGCCCAGGACCCCGGCTTCCGCGAGGCATGGACCAATCTGGGCAACGTCCTGACCGATGCCGGCCGCCACGCCGAGGCGGCCGACGCCTATGGCAAGGCCCTGGCCGGCGGTCAGGGTCCCGTCGACGCCGCCTTCGGAATGGGCCGGGCCTTGCTGTCCCTGGGCGCGGCGGGCCAAGCCGTCGATCACCTGTCCGACGCGGTCGCCCGCGCGCCCGAGCACGGCGAGGCGTGGTACGCGCTGGGCGAGGCCAACGAGGCGCTGGGCCGCCGCCAAGCGGCGATCGCGGCCTTTCGCGAAGCCACGCGGCTCGATCCGCGATTGGGCATGCGCAAGCTGAAGACATCCGTCAAACGCTGGTTCGGCTTCGGCAAGAAGGCGGCGGCGCCTGGGCCGACCCAGGCGTCGGCGCCCGCGCCCGCCGCTGCCCCCTCGCCGCTTGACGGGGCCGAGGCGCACAACGCCGAGGGCAAGGCGATGATGCGGGCCGGCCGCTTGGACGACGCCGTGACATCGTTCCTCGAGGCGGTGGCCCAGAATCCGACCTTCGGCGAGGCCCATGGCAATCTGGGCATCGCGCTGCACGCGATGGGCCGCGCGGCCATGGCGGTCGGTCCCTTGCGGCGCGCGACGGAACTGCTTCCCACCTCGGCGGATGCCCACAACAATCTGGGCGCGGTCTATGGCGGCCTCCACCAATATGACGAGGCGATCCACTGCTACCGCAAGGCGCTGGCGCTGAACGAGGACCACGCCGACACCCTGAACAATCTGGGCATCGCCCTGATGGCGACCAACCGGCCCTTGGAGGCCGTCGAGGTGCTTGAGAAGGCGTCGCGGCTGCGCCCCGACTCGGTCGACGTGATGAACAATCTGGGGCTGGCCCTGCACCGCGTCGGGCGTCTGGACGAGGGCCGCCAACTGGTCGAAAAGGTGGTCGAGGCCGACCCCCTGCACGTCAAGGCGCCCTTCAATCTGGGCAACATGCTGCGTGGCGAGGGCCGCACCGACGAGGCGCTGGCGCTGTTCCGGCGGGCCATCTGTCTGGCGCCCGCCGAGGTTCTTGCGCACTGGAACTACGCCCTGTGCCTGCTCGGGGCCGGCCTGCTGCGCGAAGGCTGGAAGGAGTATGAGTGGCGTTGGCGCTATGAAGGCTTCTCGGGACCGTGGCGCGACCATCCCCAGCCGCGCTGGCGGGGCGAGGATTTGCGGGGGCGGACCATCTTGGTCCATGGCGAGCAGGGGCCGGGCGATCTGCTGCTGTATGGCACCATGCTGCCCGACCTGATCGCGGCCGGCGCGCGGGTGATTCTTGAATGCGATCCGAGAATGTGCGCGATTTTCGAGCGTTCCCTGCCCGGCCTGTCGGCGGTGCCGATGACCGATCCCGTGAACCCGCGAACCCGCGACCCGGCCATCGATTTCGTCAGCCCGATCGCCAGCCTCGCGCAATATCTACGGCCGGATTTCGACGCGTTTCCGACGCGCGCGCGCTACTTGAGTCCCGACCCGGCCTTGACCGAGACGCTGCGCGCCCGCCACCGCGGCCTGGGGGGCCGCCGCGTGGTGGGCCTGTCGTGGAGGTCGAAGGCGACCGACCTTGGCTGGGCGAAATCGACCCGGCTGGCGGATTGGGGGCCGATCCTTGGCGTTCCCGGCTGCGCTTTCGTGAACCTGCAATATGGCGACTGCGCCGAGGAACTGGCCGAGGTCGAGCGCGCCGGAGTCCGGGTGTTCGACGATCCCGAGGTCGACCCCCTGGTCGACATGGACGCCTTCGCGGCGCAAGTCGCGGCCTGCGACCTGGTCATCTCGACCAGCAACACCACCGTCCACATGGCGGGCGCGCTGGGCGTGCCCGTCTGGACGATGCTTCCCACCGGCCACGGACTGCTTCACTATTGGCAGCAGCGTCGCGAGGACAGTCCGTGGTACGCCTCGGTTCGGCTGTTCCGCCAGCCAAGCCCCGGAGACTGGGCCTCGGTGTATCGACGCGTCGCCCACGAATTGACGGCCTCGCCATGATCCGCATCTTCATCGGCTACGACCCCCGCGAGGCGGTCGCCTACAATGTGCTGGCCCACAGCATCAACGCCCGCGCCTCGCGGCCCGTGTCGATCACGCCGCTGATGCTGTCGCAGTTGGGGCCGTTGATGTGGCGCGAGCGCCATCCGCTGCAATCGACGGATTTCTCGTTCTCGCGGTTCCTGACGCCTTATCTGTGCGGGTTCGAGGGCTGGGCGCTGTTTCTCGATTGCGACATGCTGGTCCTCGACGACGTGGCGACGCTTTGGGATTTGCGCGACGAGTCCTTCGCCGCGATGGTGGTCAAGCACCACCACGTCCCCAAGGAGGAGGTGAAGTTCCTGGGCGCGCCGCAGACCCGCTACGAGAAGAAGAACTGGTCCAGCGTGATGCTGCTGAATTGCGGACGCTGCCGGGCGCTGACTCCCGATTACGTCAACACGGCCTCGGGCATGGATTTGCACCAGTTCCGTTGGCTGGGCGACGACTCGCTGATCGGCGCGTTGCCGCATCGCTGGAACCATCTGGTCGACTATGACCCGCCGGTTGCGGCTTCGGACGCCTCGCTGCTGCATTTCACGATCGGCGGCCCCTATTTCGCCGCCTATGCCGATTGCGGCCATGCCGATTTGTGGCGCGCCGAGCGGGCGCGCATGCTGGCCGCCCAGGACGCCGCGGCCCTATGAAGGTCACCTGGGTCAGCTTCGCCGCTTTCGGGGTTCGCGATGGCGTGACGTGGTCCGAGGCGGCGAGCGCGCGCTACCGCGTCATCCTTCCGGCCCGCGAACTCCGCCGCCACGGCATTCAGGGGCG
>JADGAL010000041.1 GCA_015232025.1 Alphaproteobacteria bacterium | reverse complement strand
GCTTTCGTCGGCCATGATCTGCACGCGGACCTTGGCCATCCCCTGGCCCTCGAAGCCGAGAAGCTGGGCGGAACGCCGCGACAAATCGATGATCCGGCCATGGGCGTAGGGTCCGCGATCATTGACCCGAACCACCAGCGAGCGCCCGTTTTCCAGATTGGTCACCCGCACCAGCACCGGCAAGGGTAGCGTCCGGTGGGCGGCGGTCACCTCGTTCTGGTCGAAGGTCTCGCCATTGGCGGTCTGCTTGCCGTGGAAGGTCGGCCCGTACCAGGAGGCGATGCCGGTCTCGTCATAGGACCAATCCTCGGCCGGGTAGTACCAGACGCCCTCGATCTGATAGGGCTTGCCGACCTTGTAGGTTCCGGCCGAAGCGGTGCTGGCCGTGGCGCCCTTCAGCCCATGCGCGAAAAGCTGGCTTTCGGCGCAGGCGGGAAGCACCAGCGGAACGAGCAGCAGCGTCGCGCGCCATCGCCGAATCGAACCCAACATCTCGTGGCACCCCCCTCGTCCGCCACCCTAAAGATGGTGACGCGCAGTCTAACGGCTGACCAAGGCGTCGGCAAGATGCCCGACCGCGAGCGCGAAATAGGTCGAGCGATTCCATTTAAGGATCGTGCGATAGTTCTCGAAGACCAGGAACGCCGGCCCCTTGCCGCCCTCGGCGCGGATCACCGATCCCGAAAGGCCCGTGTCGGGCAGCTTCTTGCCGTCCGCCCCGGTCACCCCCAGCGCGGCCCACACGGCGACCGGCTTCCTGGTTTCCAGACCGATCAGGCCGGGATCGAGATCGTCGGGCAGGCGCACGGCGCGGCCCCAACCCTCGTCGCCCTTCCATCCCGACGTCCCCAAATAGTTGGCGGCCGAGGCGAAGACGTCGTCGACGGTGCCCCAGATGTCGCGTCGACCATCGCCATTCCAATCCTGCGCGTGGCGGCGGAAGCTCGACGGCATGAATTGGCACTGACCCATCGCGCCGGCCCACGAGCCGATCATTTTCTCAGCCGTGATATGGCCTTCGTCGATGATCTTCAGAGCGTGCATCAACTCGCCGCGAAAGAACGCCGAGCGGCGCCCGTCATAGGCCAGGGTGGCCAGCGCCTGCACCACGGGGAAGCCGCCGGTGATGCGCCCGAAATCCGTCTCGACCGCCCACAGCGCGACCACGAAGCGCGGCTGCACGCCATAGCGCGTGGCGACCGCTTCCAGCACCGCCCGATGGCGGGCCAATTCGTGGCGGCCCTTGTCGATGCGGCCAGGGTTGACCACCCGCTCCATGTATTGTTGGAACGACAGGGTCGACTCGGGCTGCTTGCGGTCCAGTTCGAGGACCTTGGGGATTGGCGTGATGCCGGTGAGCGCCGCCTCGACGGTGCGGGCGCTGACGCCTTCGGCGCGCGCCTCGCCGCGCAGGGTGGTCAGCCAGTCGGCGAAGTCCTTCGACGCCGCCGCCGTCCGAGCGCGCGGGCCGGCCGCCTCGACCGTGTCGCACGCGCCGATCGAGATCACGAGCGCAACCGCCATCGCGACGCTGCGTGCGACGCCGTAACAAACCATCATGCGATCCTTTTCGGTCCCGGAACGCTCCTTTTGCCACAAGCCGCGGGCGAAAGGCAAAGGTCCGGTGAGGCCCGCTATGACCGCGCGGCGGTCTGCTCTGGAATTGGCGCGGGCGCGGGGAACAACGCGTCGCTGCGCCCCGCCACGCGATAGGCGGCCAGACCCAGCCATTCGTGCAGCGCCTGGCCCAGGCGCGCCAGACTTTCGGGGGCGTCGGCCTTCCCCCGCAAGGTCGCGGCGCCGGTGGTGCGGAAGTCCACCGGCCAGGGGATCACCGGCCAGCCGACCGCGCGAAAGGCGCCGATGGCGCGCGGCATGTGGGCCGCCGAGGTGACCAGCACCCAAGACTCGCCCGGCAGGGGCCGCGCCAGTTCGCGCGCCATGACGGCGTTCTCGAAGGTGTCTCGCGAGGTCTCCTCGAGGGTCAGACGCAGATGGTCGATACCCAGCGCCGCCGCCGCGCGGCCATCGGCGCGCGCCTCGCTGACCGAAGCCGGCAGCAGGTCGCCCGAGCCGCCCGCGATCATCAACCGCGCTTCGGGATGGCTGGCCGCCAACATCGCGAAGGCGGCGATCCGCTCGCCGGCCCCATTGAACGCCATTTGCGCCCGCGCCGCCGCCACTTCGGGATCGCTCGCGCCGGTCAGCAGCACGATGCCGTCGATCCGCTCGGGCAGGGGTGGATTGCCGGGGAAGCGATTTTCAAGGGGCAGCAGCAGCCAATCGCCGACCGGCAGCGCCATCGCCAAGCCGCCCAGCAGCGCCGCCGCCACCACCAGCCCCCTGCCCCAGCGCCAGAACCGACAGAAGGACAGCGCCGCGCCCGCCACCACCATGACGACGAGCAGATTGCCCGGCGACAGCAGCAGCCAAGCCAATTTCGGCAACACAAATCCCATGCGCCAAACTTGTGGCGCGAACCGTCTCCCCGCCACTAGTCCGCGGTCCTATCGACGTGGTAAATACGCTCAAAGGAAGGGTGGCAGAGCGGTCGATTGCAGCGGTCTTGAAAACCGCCGGAGTCTCAATGGCTTCCGTGGGTTCGAATCCCACCCCTTCCGCCATAGCGCATGATCGCGATTGCAAGGCGATCAATTTTGGTACACCCATCGCGTATGGATATCGGTTTTCGCCTTCCACCATCACGATCGCGACGATTGGCCGCGATGGCCGTTCTGTGCCTGATCGCCCTCGCCACGGCGGCCCACGCCGCCGAGCCGATCGTGTTCTATGGCGATGAGAATCTTCCGCCCTACGAGTACCTCGACGACGGCGTGCCGGTGGGCGTCAATGTCGATTTGATGAAGGCGGTCGCCCGCGCCCTGGGTCGGCCGGCCGACATCCGGCTCGGCGATTGGGGCGAGGCCCAGCGAATCGCCAGGGAACGCGGAGGGGTCGTTCTGGGACTTCTGGGTCGCACCCCGGAACGCGAAAAGGACTTCGCCTTCACCCAATCGACCCTGCCCGTCGATTTCGCCTTCTTCGTACGCGCCGACGGGCCTTTCGCCGAGGGGCTGGTTCCCGCTCCCGGCGTGAGGATCGGCGTTCCCCGCGGTGGTCTGGCCAGGGAATTCGTGGAGCGCCTGGAGCCGCGCGTCGAGATCGTGGTGGTCGACGATTCCGTCGACGGCACCCGCAGGCTCCTGCGCGGACGGATCGACGCGCTGGCCGCGAACGCCTGGGCCGAGCGGTCCCTGTTGCGCGAGTTGAACATCCGCGGCATCGACCAGTTGCCGCCCTTCGAGCGGCGCACCGGAAACATGGCGGTCCGCAAGGACGACGTCGCGCTGCTGGCCGAACTCGACCACGCGGTCGGCGAACTGAAGCTTGGCGGCGAATTCGACCGGATCATCGACCGCTGGTCGCCCCGGCGGGTTCATATCTACAGCACCCGGGAACTCGGGCTGGCGATCGCGGCGGGCGGCCTTCTGGCGGCGGCGGTCCTGGCGCTGGGCGCTGCCGTCCATGCGCTGCGGCGCAAGCACCGCCTGCTGGTCGACGAGATCGCCCGCCGCGCCAAGACGGAAGGCGAGTTGAGGGAGGCCACCGCCAGGGCGGAAGCCGCCGTCGAGTCGCGCTCGAAGTTTCTGGCCGCCGCCTCGCACGATCTGCGCCAGCCGCTGCAATCGCTCCTCCTGTTCCAGGAACTCCTCGCCCCCCACGTCGCCGAGGGCGGTCGCGAGGCGCTGAAGCATCTCGGGCGGGGGCTCGACGCGCTGCGCGAGTTGCTGAATGGTCTGCTCGACATCTCGCGGCTGGACGCGGGCGTCGTGGCGCCGAGCATCGAGGACTTCCCCCTCCAAGACCTGGTCGAGCAGATCGAAGCCGCCTACAAGCCGCTGGCCGCGGCCAAGGGCGATCTGACCTTCCACATCGACCCGTGCCCCGCCATCGTGCGCAGCGATCCGACGCTGCTCGGGCGGATGGTTCGCAATCTGGTCGAAAACGCGCTGCGCTACACCGAGGCCGGGCGGATCGATGTGGTGTGCGTCGCGGCCGGCGACCAACTGCGCATCGAGGTGCATGACACCGGACTGGGCATCGCGCCGGAACATCTCGATCGGATCTGGGAGGAATTCCAGCAGCTTGGCAACCCGGAACGCGACCGCAACCATGGGCTTGGCCTGGGATTGGCGATCGTGCGGCGGCTTTCGGATCTTCTCGGCCATCCGGTCGGGGTGCGATCGCGTCCGGGCAGCGGTTCGGTGTTCTCGATCACGGTGCCGCTTGGCGCCGAGGCGCCGCGGCGGACCCAGCCGCTGACCACCATCGCCGGAGACGGCGATTACGCCGTCCTGATCGACGACGATCCGATCGTGCTGCTTGGCCTCAAGACCATCTTCGAGTCCTGGGGGTTCCAGGTGCTCGCCGCCGGTTCGATCGAACAAGCCCTTTCCGAACTGGACCGGCGTCCCGAGATCGTGGTGGCCGACTACCGGCTGCGCGACGGCCATTCGGGCGCCGAGGCGATCTGGCGGATTCGGACCCTGTGGGGCACGAGCGTTCCAGGCGTCGTCCTGACCGGCGACACCGGAGAGGCGGTGCGTGACGACGCCGCCGCCCACGGCCTGAGCGTGATCTACAAGCCGGTCACGCCGCGCCAGTTGGCCGACATCCTCGACAAGGGGAAAATCGCCGCTCGGGAGCCAAGCTGACCCGAGCGGCAGGGATGGCTACTTCTTGTCGAGATTCTCGGTTCGCACCTCGGTCTTGCGCACGGTTCCGCCCACCTTTTGCTGACGGGTGGTGGACCCCTTCGAGACCTTCACCTTTCCGGTCTGGCGGGCCTGCTTGGTCACCTCGGGTACTTCGCGGGTCTCCTCGAAGTCGAGGGTTTCATCCTTGAAGGCGGCCTCCGCCTCCTCGGGTGAGAGTTCGCGATCGGCTTCGGTCTCGCTGACCTCGAGCTTCTCCTCCTCGAGGTCGATCGTCTCCTCGACCGGCCGTTCGACCACCTCGGTGGTGACGCGCTTGCTTGCGCGCATGCGGCGCTTGCCGACCGACATCTCCTCTTCGACCAGCGGAATTTCGGCTTCCTCGCCGCCCTCCTCCTCATCTTCGGAAAGGCCGAGTTCCTTGGCGACCTCGTCCAGATTCATGGCGCCGTTGCGATCGAGAATGTCCAAGATCTCATCGATCTGTTCCTCGCCCGTCGCGGCGCTCACCACCGCCTTGCCCTGGCGGACCGCCTCGGCGTAAAGACGCGCCTCGCGGCTGGCGATACCCATCTCGCCGATATGGCGCTCGACGTCGTCGTCGGCTTCGGCAAGAAGTTCGACGTCCTCTTCCATCAGGCCCGCCTCCATCAAGGCGTCGATCGCCTGCTTCGCCTTCTCGGGATCGTCGTAAAGGCCGATCACGTTGGTCATTCTTCACCTTCCTGCTTGTTGGGACTGTGACGTTCGACGGCGACGTCGGTCGCGCGGAGTTCGACGGCCTGGCTGAAGGTCTCGAACCGGACGCGCCGCGTGATGCGCACCTCCGCGACCAGCCGGAGCCGCTTTTGCACGATCGCGACCTCCTCGATCACGGGAACGATGGTGGTGTCGCCCTCCTGCCGGGTGGGCATCGGGCCGTCCACCCATTCGCCGATGGCGACGCGGTCGACCTCGACCTCTTCGATGCGAAGCGGCTCCTCGATCCGTCGCTCGCGACGTTCGGAGGTCTTGGCGACCCGGACGGTGCCGGTGGTCACCGTCCTCTTGGCGACCGTCGCCCGCTCCTCGGCGAGGGGAATCGATATCTCGTCATCCTTGTCGTCCATGCCGGCCCTCGGGCGGTGCGCGTTGCCCCATGCCAACATCGCCCGGCCCGTCCTGTTCGGGAACGAATAGGGAGAAGGGAGCCGATTGCCCCACCGCCCACCATCCTGTAGAAGCGGGACATGACCCACGATTTCGTCCCCGAAAGCATCCTGGTCTATGTTGGCGGCAATCCCGACAACGCGATCGGCGAGAACGTCATCAAGCTGCCCTTCCTGCGGGCCATCCGCGAGGTCTGGCCCAAGGCGCGGCTGACCTGGGTGCCGGGGGTGGGCCCGGCCTGGTTCGAGGGCGCCTTGGCGCCGATGACCGGCGGCCTGATCGACGAGATCGTCACCGATCTTGAACTCGGCGCCGCGCCGCTCGACGCGTTGCGCACGCCCAGGCCCTTTCCCGGCCGCCGCTTCGATTTGATCATCGACACCCAGAACATTCTGGCCCGCACCCTGATGTTGCGGCGCGTGCCGCACGAGCGGTTCATCTCGCCCACTTGGCGGTGGTTCTTTTCGGATGGCAGGCCGCCCGCCGAACTGGCCCGCACGCCCAGGCTGGCGCTGCGCCTGCTGGGCATGCTGGCCGCCGCCAGCGGTCGCATGGTCGAACCCGATCCGGTGGCGCCGCTGCCGGCCGAATGGGGCGAGACCGCCGCCCGCCTGTTGCCCGACGGGCCGGTCTATGTCGGCTTGGCCCCCGGCGCCGGCCGGGTCGACACCGGCAAGCTGTGGCCCTTGGAGAATTTCGTCGCGGTGGCGCGTGCCCAGGCGGCGGCCGGACGGGTGCCGGTGTTCCTGCTGGGACCGGGCGAGGCCGCGTGGGCACCCGATCTGCGCGAGGCCGTGCCAGAGGCGTTGTTCCCCGAATCCCGCACCGACCGCCCCGCCCATGTCAAAGGGCCGCCGCTGGTCAGCGCGCTGGCCGGCCGCCTGCGCGTCGGCGTGGCCAATTGCAGCGGCACCGGCCACCTCATGGCGGCCGGCGGCTGCGCGATGGTCTCGCTGTTCGGCCCGACCCGGCCCGAGAAATACGCCCCCTATGCGCGCGCCGTCACCTGCCTGCGCGCGCGCGATCACGGCGGCACGTCGATCGCGCTGATTCCGGTGGATCGGGTGGTCGGCGCGGTGGACGCGCTGATCGGCTAGCTAACCCTGGGCGAGGGCGAAATTGGCGGCCGACAGGGGAGTCGTGGGGAACACGGCCAAAAGCCGGATTTCCAACGCGCCCAGCACGCCATTGCCGTCGGCGTCCTCGATGAGATAGATCCCCGAGGCGCCCGAGGCGTCCTCGGCGACCACGGCCGAGGTGACCACCACCGCGCTTTCCGGCAATGACCCGAGCGCCGTGCGGAACGCGCCGAAATAGACGTCGGCGGTCACCGATCCGGCGATCGGCGTGGTCAGGAAGATCAACTCGTCATTGACCGGGGCCGCTTGGCCGCTGGCCCGGTAGGCGATGTCGAGAACGCCATCGCCGTCATGGTCGAGGGCGCGGCCCAAGGCTCCGCCCAGCACGACGAGATCCGAGGCGGCCTGAAAGCCGGTGACCGTATCGGAACCCGTGGCATACGAGGCCTGCGCGCCATCGGCGACCGCCGTGAACACCACCCGGTCGGCCGCCGACGCGCCGAGCAGGGCCAGTTGGTCGGCCCCCGCCCCGCCCGTGAAGGTCAGAGCGCCGTCCAGCAGCGTGATCCGGTCATTGCCTGCGCCACCCGTCACCGTGTCGATGCCCGTCAGGGTGATGGTCGCGCCGCGCGCCCCCAGCACCAGCGCGTCGGCGCCGGTGGATTGCCCGGTGATCGTCTCGACCGCCGCGACGATCATCGTGCTGGCCGCATGCAGGGTGACCAAATCATTGCCGGACCCGCCGATCAGCGTTTCGACGGACGATAGCGACACCGTCCGCCCGCCATCGGCCAGCGCCACCCAGTCGCCCGCCGCGCCGCCCGACACGGTCTCGACGTCGAAGATCGCGACGGTGTTGCCCCGATCGCCAAGAAGCGCCGCGTCCAAGCCGGAGCCGCCGGTCAGCGATTCGATCGCGGCGATGGTGATGGTGGCCGCCGAACCGAGCGTCAGGTGATCGGCCGCCGCGCCGCCGATGACGGTTTCCAGTCCCTCGACGCGGATGGTGTTGCCGCGATTGCCGAGCGTCACGAAGTCGGCGCCCGACGAGCCGGTCAGGGTCTCCAGCGCGGCGAGGATGATCGTTCCGGCCTGCGACAACGAGACCGCGTCCAGGCCGACGCCCCCGATGATCGTCTCGACGGCGCCGATCCACATGGTGTTGCCGCGATTCCCGAGCGTCAGCCAATCGGCTCCCGACGACCCGGTCAGGGTTTCCAACGCGGCGAGGGTGATCATGCCGGCCTGCGACATCGAGACGTCATCGGCGCCAACGCCGCCGATGATGATCTCGACCGCGCCGACCGACATGGTGTTGCCGCCAGCCCCCAGATTCAGCCAGTCCCCTCCGGTCGAGCCGAGCAAAGTCTCGATCGAGGCCAGGGTGATGGTGGCGGCCGACGCCAGGGTCAGGTTGTCCGCCCCGCCGCCGCCGATCATCGTTTCGATGCCCGAGATCGACAGAACCTGCCCGCCCTCGCCCAGCGCGACCCAATCATTCGCGATGCCGCCGGCCAGCGATTCGACCGCCGAGACGGTGATGGTGCTGCCGCGGTTGCCCAGCGTCACCAGATCGACGGCGGACGACCCGACCAGGGTCTCGACCGCCGCCATGATGATGGTCGAGGCGCCAAACAGCGTGACCCGATCCGCGCCGGCGCCGCCGAACAGCGTCTCGATCGACGACACCGTGGTGGTTTGGCCGCCGACCCCCAGGGTGACCGCGTCGCCGCCCGCGCCGCCATGCACCGTTTCGATCGCCGAGACGGTGACCGACACCCCCGCCGCGTCAAGATGAAGCTGGTCGAAGGCGGTGGTTCCCTCGACCACCGAGGCGTACCACTCCGACTGTCCGAAGGTGCCGATTCCGGCGATCGTGACCGTGCTGTAGGCGCTGCCGATCCCCTGCCCCATCAGGCCGTCGGACCCGTAAAGCGTCTGCAAGGCCAGCCGGTCGTAGGTGGTGTAGGTGGTGGCGTCGTTGCTCACGACGTCATAGGACATCAAGCTGTAGGCGCTGTTGTCGATCGAGGCGTCGACGATCGGAGCGCCTTCGTGCGGGTGCTTGAGGCCGAAGACGTGGCCGATCTCGTGCAGCAAGACCATGTAGCCGTAGCCGCCCGGACCCAAGTCCGAGCTTGCATAGGACTGGTCGATGGTGACGCTCGACGAAATCGAACAGGCCGTCAGCAAGTCTCCCAGGAACGTGTAGTCCCTCGAACTCGCCGCCCAGCCGGCATATCCATCCAGATCACCCAGTCCGAACACGATGTCGGCGGTGGAGGCGTCGCCGACCTCCCGCGTGCGGATGCCGGTCACCGAAGCCAGCTCGGCGATGGCCCGTCGCGCCGAGGCGCTTTGCGGATCGCTGAATTCGGTGATGGACGTGGCCGCCGAGAACCGCGCCGAGGTGTCGACGCCGTTCAAATCGAAGCTGAAGGTCACCACCGGATCGCCGGTCAGCGCCGCCTGAAAATTCCAATAAGCCCCGACGGCGCCGCCCGAATCGAACTGGATCAGACCGTCGACAAGGGTGGAGCCGGTCAAGGGCGATGCGGTCAGCGCGCTTTTGAGGATCGATACCATCGAACGAGTTTACCAGCCGCCACCGCCGCTTTCCAGTCAGCGCCGACAAGGATAGGTGCCGGCGCCGTGCAGCAGGTTGATCGGAAACCGCCGCCCGTCATCGGGCGCCAGCGCCACCCCGACATAGGCGAAGCGACCCCAGCCGACGCAATAGCAGAAGGCGGCGGTTTGAGGCCCCGCGCCGCCGCGATCCAGCATCACCGTGTAGCGGAACGGCCCGATGTCGCCCGCCCGGCAAGCCGCCTCGGGATTGAGGCCCTGATACGACACGGTGAACGGCCCAGGCCCGTCGCACATCTCATGCGCGGCCAGCGCCACGCGCCCCACCCGCGGCGAGGCGTCCGGTTGTGGGAATGGGCCGAAATCAAAGCGGTCGCCGCTTTGCAGGAAGGCGACGGTGGCCGGCGCGTTGTCGGTGATCAAATAGCCGCAGGTCGTATTGTTCTCCCAGTAGGAGAGGAAGGTGTCGGCGCGCGCCCCCCCGGCGGACAATAAAGCCGCCACGGCCAGCGCCCCCGCCACCGTTGTCGTGACCTTCATGCTCGAAACCTCCATCCGCCGTCTTCGCGGCGGTGATCGGCAGTATAACGCGACCAGCGCGTGTTTTTCATGATTTTTTCGTTGTGCCATAATGACTTGCATGTCATGACGGAAACGGTGCCTAGTCAGCGGACGCGCGGCCGGATAAACTTCCGTTTCGCCAAAAGGGGGATGCGATGAGGCGGATGCTGACGGGAGTGTTGACGGCGGCCGTGGTCCTGGGCTGGGTCGGAGAGCTTGCGGCCGGCACGCTCAAGGTCGCGACCGAGGGCGAATACCCGCCATTCAGCGTCGTCGACGACCAGGGCCGTCTGGTCGGGTTCGACGTCGACATCACCCAGGCGCTGTGCCGCGAGATGAACGCCACCTGCGAGGTCGTCAAGGTGGCGTGGAGCGATCTGCTCGACGGCTTGGCCGCCGGCCGCTACGACATGGTGGTCGCCAGCATGGCCAAGACCCCGGCGCGCGAGGAGAAGGCCACCTTCACCGACTATTATTACAAGGCGCGCGGCCTGTTCGTTGGCCACCCCAACACCCGCATCGCCCTGACCCCGGCCGGGCTGGAGGGCAAGACCATCGCCTGCCAGAAGGGCACCGTGCAGGAAGACTTCCTGCGGACGCACCGCAAGGGCGTGACGGTGCTGGCCACCGAGACGGTCGAGGACGCCATGGAGGCGGTGCTCGCCGGAAAGGCCGACCTGACCCTGACCGACACCCTAAGCGCCTACGATTTCCTGAAGGGCGAGCGCGGCTCGACCCTGGACGTGGTCGGCGACCCGTTGTCGGACCAGGAGATGAGCGCGCCCGCCCATATCCAAGTCCGCAAGGGCGATACCGCCTTGCGTGATCGCGTCAATCAGGCGCTGCAGCGCATCCGGTTGGATGGATCCTATCATCGCATCAACCAAAAATACTTCCCCTTCAGCATCTACTGAGCGCGGGGCGATGCGTTCGAGTTTCCGCCCGAGGCTGATGACCTTCGCCTTGCTGGCGACCCTCGCGCTGGGCGCGCTGGGCGGCGTGATCGGCGTGTTGCTGGTCCGCGGGCAGCAGAACATCGTCGCCTTGGCCCACGACGCCAATCAACGTCTGCCCCAGGCGCACGCCCAGTTCCGGCTGGCCATCAACATCGAGCGGCTGCGGCAATATGGCGAGACGGTGCGCAACGGTCGCAACGCCAAGGAGCGGCGGATCGCCCGCCTCGCCGCGCAAATGATCGGCATCGAAACCGACTTCGAGCCCGAGGCCGACCTTTCGACGCGGATCAACGGCGTCAACGAGGTGATCCGCGAGATGGAGCGCCTGCGCGCCGACGAGGATCGCTTAGGCGTCGAGATCGACCGCCGGCTCGGCGAGGCCGACGCGATCCTGCTTTCGCTGCGCCAGTCGGTTCGCGCCGACGAGGACGAGGTCCGCGACCTTCAGTCGTTGCGCAATTTGGCCACCGACGCCCGCGTGGCCGAGCGGCGCGAACATCTAAGTGACATCGCGCGCGGCGCGGCGGCCTTGATGACCGCGTTGGCCCAGTCGGATTTCGCGCATCTGGGCGCCACCCTGTCCGGCGCCATCGTGCTGCGCCAGCGGGCGCTGGACGCCGAAACCGCCATCGAGGCCAAATGGGAGGAGGCCAAGGTCTTCCTGGACGAGGCGACGCAACGCTTCTCCACCGACGCGGCGATCACCGCGACCCAGTCGATCGAGGCGATCGTCTTGGACGCCGAGCGGGCCATGACCGTGCTGCTGGCCGGGGTGGTGGTGGTGGCCGTGGCCGCCGCCGCGGCCTGGTTGACGCTGCGCGGCTTGGTGGTCAAGCCGATCCTGCGGGTGACGCAAGGGCTGGGCGACGCGCAATATGGCGATCACGAGGTGAGGCTCGACCGCGAATGGCTGGCCGAGATGGACGACATCGCGCGCGCCGTCGAACGCTTCAGCGTGGCCCTGCGCCAGACCGAGCGGCTGGCCGAGGAACTGCACGGCACCCTTCAGCAGTCCGAGGCGCTGCGCCGCGAAGCGATCGACGCCCGCGAGGAGGCCCAAGCCGCCAGCCGCGCCAAAAGCGAATTCCTGGCCAATATGAGCCATGAATTGCGCACTCCGCTGAACGCCATCATCGGCTATGCCGAACTGCTGCGCGAAGAGGTCGAGGACATCGGCGAGCAAAGCATGGTGGGCGATCTCGACCGCATCCGCGCCGCCGGCCGCCATCTCTTGGCGCTGATCAGCGACATCCTCGACCTGTCGAAGATCGAGGCCGGGCGCATGGAGGTGCTGGCCGAGCCCTTCCCCCTCGCGCCGCTGATCGAGGAGATCGGCGCCACCATCGAACCCCTCGCCCGGTCCAAAGGCAACACCCTGACCATCACCCTGGCCTCCGACGCCCACGCCATGGTCTCGGATTCGCTCAAGCTGCGCCAATGCCTGCTGAACCTGCTGGGCAACGCCGCCAAATTCACCGAACAGGGCCGCATCGGCCTGGACGTGCGCCGCGACGGCGAGGACATGGTGTTCACCGTCACCGACACCGGCATCGGCATGACCCCCGAACAAATCGGCCGCCTGTTCCAAGCCTTCAGCCAAGCCGACGCCTCGACCACCCGCCGCTACGGCGGCAGCGGCTTGGGCCTCGCCATCAGTCAGCGATTCTGCGCCCTGATGGGCGGCGCGGTGACCGTCGAGAGCGAGGACGGCAAAGGCTCGACCTTCACCATGCGTTTGCCGGCGGTGCTGCTGGTGGGGTGAATCCGACGGCGGGTGACGTCATGCCATCGGCGGGCCTTTGCGGCGCGGCTCGGGAACCATGACCGGCGGCCGGGTCAGGCCGACGCGATTGACTCCTATGCCTATCGTATGTGCGGCAATTCCGCAGCTACTCCAAATGCGCGAAGGTCGTTAGAGTACAAACCAATGGTGCCGAACACCCCCTAACGGTGTGCTCGACATATTCGACTCAACCCGTTTCTCATCGAACAGTGACTTGAAAGGACGGCCGCGAACATGAAGTGGCTCCTCGCATTGTACCTTGTCGTCCTTCTCAGCGGCTGCGCCGTAGCGACGGTCCAGAGTTATACCGATCCGGTCTATCGCGACGGCCCGCAACTCAAGCAGGTCGTGGTCTCCGCCGCTGGTATGCCGATTCACCAGCGTCTCAAGGCCGAGCAGGCCATGGCCGAGAGCATTGTGAAGGCCGGAGGCGGAGCCCTGAAGGCATCTGACCTTCTGCCGCCCACACGAAACTTCACCGAGGCGGAGGTTGCTCAAATTCTCAAGGAATCTGGTGCGGACGGGGTGGTCATTCTGAGCTTGGTCCAACAGGGCTCAGAGTCGACCTACGTACCACAGACCCAACTGCCGGGCTCGTCTACCAGCTATGTCTCCGTGTTCGGCAATCAGGCGACCGTGCAGACTTATCACCGGCCGGGGCAGACTGTCGGCGGGTTTGTGGTCGCGAAGCCAGTCGGAGCCTACAAGGCCACGGTCTTTGAAGCGGGAACCGGTAAGACAATCTGGATGGCCGATGGCAGCGCGAGCGGCAACGCCTGGGCAAATCACGATCTCTTGGCCATTACGGTAGCCAATGAGGTCGTTGCGAAGCTGATTGGGGAAAGGATCGTCTCAGGCAAGCTGCCGCCGACCACGGAGCCGCCACGTTTTAAGTAGGCTCATGCATCCGCACCTGGGGTTTCTGCTCGGAAAGACCGCCCGCCAAACACCCAATGCTTCGGCCTAGAACGGCCGCAGCACGAACCACTCCATTTCGGGACGGAACTCGTGAACCGCCAGATCGGCGATCTGGCGCGGCAGGCCGGCCAGTTCGGGGAAGTCGCGCGGGTCGCGGGGGCGCGGCTGGATGCGGGTGACCGTATGGGTCGGGCGGAACCGCTCGAGCAGGATGTCGGACAGCCCCGCCAGGGTCATGTCGTGGACTTCGACCAGGATGGCGCAGTCCTTCAGGCCGGGCGCCGCGTCGAGGTCGAGCAGGAAGAATTCATGGCCCTCGCAGTCCATCACCACCAAGCTGCCCGGCGCCAGGGCGGCGGCGAACGGCTCGGGGCCGGTCTCGGCCAAGCGGGCGTCGACGCGCCTTTCAAGGCCGTTTTCGCGCGCGGTGCGGCGGGTCGCCTCGACCTGCTCGGGCACGATGTCGAAGGCGATGACCTCGGCGGCGGGCAGGCGTTTGGCGAACCCCGCCGCGTACCAGCCCTCGGCGCTGCCGACATTGACGATTCGGGGCGGCGCCGTCGCGATCAAATCCTCGATGATGGCGTGCAGTTCGGATTCGTAGCTGCCCAGCAGATAGGGTGACGGGTGATTAAAGCCCTCGACCCGGATTCCCTGAAACGGGCCGCGCCGCGCCGTCCAACCCAATTTGGCGCCGAACAGCGCACCCAGGGCGTCGGTGATCGCCCAGATTTCCGTCCAATCGGCCGGGCTTCGCGCCAAGGCGCGGAGGAGACGGTCCTCCAAGGCGATGAAGGCGGACATCGAACGGCTCCGCAGCCAAGTCTTGCTGGGAAGGATATCGCAACCGGACGGAAAATCCAGGTCCGCGTCACGCGATATTCAGTTGTGCGCGGCAGCTCGCGCGCACTCTTGCCTTGATGGTCGGACATTTTTGTCCGAGCCTCGTCCCTACCGTCCACCCACCCCGAACAAAGGAGACGATGACGATGACGATCACCCGCTTCTCCTACCCCGTCGAGCTGACCCCCGACGAGAACGGCCGCATCGTGGCCCGCGTCGTCGATCTGGCCGGGTGCGTCACCGATGGTTCCGATCAGGCCGAGGCGCTGGCCGAGGCGGCCGACGCGCTTGAGGAGATCCTGGCGGACAACATGGTGCGGGGCCTTGCGATCCCCCCGCCCTCGGCGGCGCGCGGGCGGCCGGTGGTGGCGCCGGGCGCCGTGATCGCCGCGAAGGCCGCCTTGCACCTCGCGATGCGCGACGCCTCGATCGGCCGGACCGCGCTGGCCGAGCGGCTGGGCGTGGATGAAAAGGCCGTGCGGCGCATGCTTGATCCCAAGCACGCCACGAAGATCGGCGCCCTTGAGGAAGCGCTGGGCGCGGCCGGCCGCAAACTGGTGATCACCGTCGAGGCCGCTTGACGACGAAAGGGCCTGCGATGGTGAGCGCGCCGGGGCTCGAACCCGGGACCTACTGATTAAAAGTCAGTTGCTCTACCGACTGAGCTACGCGCTCCCCGGACGGGAGGGCGGCACCTTAGGGAACGGGTGCCGCCCGGTCAACGGTCATTTGCCGGTTTTGACGTCGGCGGCGACCTTCATCGAGACGATCTTGTCGGGGTTGGAGACTTTGCCGTTTTCGGCCGGGTTGCCCTTGCGGATCTGGTCGACGTTTTCCATACCTTCGACGACCCGGCCCCAGACGGTGTATTTGCCGTCCAGGCTGGGGGTCGTGCCCAGCATCAGAAAGAACTGGCTGTCGGCGCTGTCCTCGGACGCCGAGCGGGCCATCGAGCAGATGCCGCGCACATGCGGCTCGTTCGAGAACTCGGCCTTCAGCTTCTTGCCCGAGCCGCCGGTGCCGGTGCCGGTGGGGTCGCCACCCTGGGCCATGAAGCCGCCGATCACGCGATGGAACGGCGTGCCGTCGTAGAAGCCCTGGCGGGCCAACTCCTTGATGCGCGCCACATGATTGGGCGCCAGCTTGGGCAGCATCTCGATCACCACCGTGCCGGTGCGCAATTCGAGCAGCAGGGTGTTCTCGGGATCGGCGGCCTGGGCGGCGGACGCGCCGCCGATCGCCAAGCCGAACAGCATGGCCAGCGTGATGGCCAGATGATGGATACGGCGCATCGCTCGCTCCCTATTCTTGCGCGTCGGCGGCGACTTGCATGCGGACGATCACGTCCGCCGGCTCGGCCACCGTGCCGTTGCGGGCGCTGTCGCCGCGCTTGATGGTGTCGATCAGGTCCAGCCCTTCGACCACCTTGCCCCACACGGTATACTTGCCGTCGAGGTGGGGCGAGTCGTCGAACATGATGAAGAACTGGCTGTCGGCGCTGTCGGGGCTCGACGAACGGGCCATCGAGGTGGTGCCGCGCACATGCTTCTCTTTCGAGAATTCGGCCTTCAGCTTCTGGCCCGAGCCACCCATGCCGTTGCCTTCCGGGTCGCCGGTCTGGGCCATGAAGCCCTCGATCACGCGATGGAACTTCAGGCCGTCATAGAAGCCCTTGCGCGCCAGTTCCTTGATGCGCGCGACATGGTTGGGGGCCAAATCGGGACGCAGGGCGATCACCAGGCGGCCGTCCTTGAGATCGAGGTAAAGGGTGTTTTCGAGGTCCATAGAGGCTGCCTTTCGTCATTCCGCCTTGAAACGCTCGCCCAGCCGATCGCGAATGCGCGGCGAGACGAAGGATGCGATGTCGCCGTCGAGACGGCCTATTTCCTTCACGAAGCGCGACGAGATGAACTGGCAGCGCTCGGAGGCCATCAAGAACACCGTCTCGATCTTGGGATCGACGCGGGCGTTCATGCCGGCCATCTGGAATTCGAATTCGAAATCGGACACCGCGCGCAAGCCGCGGATGACCACGGTGGCGCCGACCTGCCGCGCGAAATGCATCAGCAGATTGCCAAACGGCATCACCTCGATGCGGGTGCCGTTGGTGTTG
>JADGAL010000419.1 GCA_015232025.1 Alphaproteobacteria bacterium | reverse complement strand
CACCTACTACATCATCGAAAGCGGCGCCGCCGAGGTATGGCGCGCCCCACCCGGCGAGCGCGCCCGCCGGGTCGGCGCGCTGGGTCCCGGCCAAGCCTTCGGCGAAGAGGCGCTGTTGACCGACCAGCCGCGCGCCGCCACCGTGGTGATGACCCTGCCCGGCCGCGTCTGGACGCTGGACCGCGGCGATTTCGACCAGCTCGTCCGCCCGCCCCTGCTGCACGAGATCGACCCCGCCCAGGCGCTGAGCCGCGTCGAGGCCGGCGCCCGCTGGCTGGATTGCCGCTGGGACATCGAACGGCGCGACGGCGGCATGCCCGGCGCGGCGCTGGTGCCGCTGCCCGATCTCCGCGCCCGGATGTCCGAGTTGGATCGCGACGCCACCTGGATCTGCTACTGCTCGAACGGCCGACGCGGGTCGTGCGCGGCGTTCCTGCTGCGTCAAAGCGGCTTCGACGCGCTGTCGCTGGCCGGGGGCTTGCGCGAATGGCCGTTCGCGGTCGGCTGACCGTCAGGCGGCGGTGGCGGCCCGGACGCGCAGCAGCCACGCCACGCCGGCCAAGGTGACGATCACCGGCAGCAGCGACACGAGGTTGACCGCCTGCCAGCCCAGCGCGGTCTGCACCGCCCCCGAGGCGAAGCTGGTCACCGCCGTGGTGCCGAACACCAGCAGGTCGTTGAGCGCCTGCGCCTTGGCCCGCTCCTCGGCGGCGTAGGCTTCGGCGAGCAGCGCGGTGCCGCCCACGAACATGAAGTTCCAGCCGACTCCAAGCAGGGTCAGCGCCACCATGAAATTGCCGAAGGCGAGCCCCGCGACGTTCACCGCGACCGCCGCGACGATCAGCCCCCCGCCCGCCGCGATGACGCGCAGCACGCCGAACCGGGCGATCAGGTGGCCGGTGAAGAAGCTGGGCACGAACATGCCCAGGACGTGCCAGCGGATCACCTCGGCCGAATCGGCGAAGGTGAAGCCGCAACCGACCATCGCCAGCGGCGTGGCGACCATCACCAGATTCATCACGCCATAGCCGACCATGGCGGCCATCACGGCGACCACGAACACCGGCTGGCGCGCGATCAGCGCCAGCGGTCGCCCCGACCCGCTCGCCCCCAGCCGCGCCGGGCGCGGCATGCGCACGCCTTGCAGGACCAGCAGATTGAGCAGGCACAAGCCCATCAGCGCCACATAGGCCCCCGCGAAGGTGGCCGGCGCCAGCAGATCGGCGGTGCGCTTGGCCAGCTCCGGCCCCAGGAACGCCGCCACCACGCCGCCCGCCATGACATACGAGATCGCCTTGGCGCGGAACTCGGGCCGCGCCGTCTCGGCGGCGGCGAAGCGCAGGAATTGATAGAACGCGCCATGCACCCCGATCGGCACGGCCGCCGCGACGAACACCCAGAACGCGCCCTCGACCACCGCCCAGGCCGACAGCGCGGCGCCGGCCAGCCCGATCACCTGCCCCAGCGTGAAGCCCAGCCGCCGCCCGATCCTGCCCATCGCCAGCGAGGCCGGCACGGTGCCCACCATCATCGACAGGAATTGGACACCCAGCGGCAGCGTCGCCAATTCGGGCGTCGGCGCCAGCATCTTGCCGGCCAGCCCGACCACCGCGAAGACCAGGACGGCGCCGCTCATCGACAACGCCTGGCAGGCGCTGAACAAAAAGACGTTGCGGGTGGAATGCTGGGTCGGCATGCGCGCCAAGCTGCCACGGATGGGTGCGCGGGACAAGCGACCGCGCACGAACCACATAAGGGGCCGGACACCAAACACCACGGAGCCCCCGATGCCGATCACCGAGACCTCGTCCCGCCGGTCGCCCGCGCCGCTCATTCCCGCCTTGGCGTCGATCGAGCGCGCCCTCGCGCCGCTGGCCGAGCCGATGCTGCGCGCCGCCGCCGGCCTGTTCCTGGTTCCCCACGGCGCCCAGAAGCTGTTCGGCTGGTTCGGCGGCCACGGCCTGGAAGCCACCGGCCAAGCCTTCGCCACCAAGCTGGGCCTGCCACCCGTGCTCGCCCTGGTGGCCGGCCTGATCGAATTCTTCGGCGGCTTGATGCTGGCGGTCGGCCTGCTGACCCGCCCGGTGGCGGCGCTGGTGGTCGGCCTGATGACGGTGGCCGCCGTCCAGGTCCACTGGCCCAACGGCTTCTTCTGGTCGGCGGGTGGTGTCGAGTACCCGCTGCTGTGGGGCATCGTCGCGTTGTACTTCGTGCTGCGCGGCGGCGGCGAAATGTCGGTCGATCGGCTGATTGGCCGGGAAATCTGAGTGCCGCTTTACGCCGCGCAGGCCGCCGCGATCCGGTCGGCGTTTTCGATCTGGCGACCGATCACGACCGTTGAAACCCGGAATTCGTCGGCGATGGACGCCATGTCGCGTCCGTCTTCCGCCATCGAGCGGATTTCCTCGACGGGGGCCAAGAACTCCGCGGCGAATGCGCGCCCCGCCGCTTGCCGGTGCGCCGCATGGAGTTCGTTGACGGCGGCCCGCGCCGGCTCGGGAAAACAGACCACGTCGCCAACCGCGCGCGTGAAGCTGAAGAGATGCGACGAATGCGCCCCTGGCGATTTGCCATGGCTGCGCACGTGGATATAAACGCCGTCGTCGTGATCGCTTCGTACCGCCCGCACCCCATTGATGGGTTCCGCAAGCTCGTAATGGGAACCGGCGCCAAGCGCCAGCGCCAGTTCCCTGAAGGACCGAAAGCGCGGCGCGCCGAGAAGGCCACGGAGCGCGCGGGCTCGACGATAGCCCAGCGCCCAACTCTCCTCGCGCGGACGGGCGGGCGAACGCCGCGCGGCCTCGCGGGCGACATCCCCAAGTCCGGCGATCCGGGCCTTGTGACGAGGGCGGCGGTCCATCCGTTCGGCCCAATCGATCATCTTTTCCGGATCGGCCGTGCC
>JADGAL010000418.1:2451-2913 GCA_015232025.1 Alphaproteobacteria bacterium | reverse complement strand
CATCCAGGACCAGGGTGGCATGCTGGACAAGTTCATCGGCGACGCCATCATGGCGGTGTTCGGCACGCCCCTCACCCACGAGGACGACGAGGACCGCGGCGTGCGCGCCGCCATCTCGATGATGCGCGAACTGGCGGTGTTCAACAAAGTGCGCCAAAGCCACGGCCAGCGCCCGATCGACATGGGCATCGGGCTCAACACCGACAGCGTGGTGTCGGGCAACATCGGCAGCCCCAAGCGCATGGACTACACGGTGATCGGCGACGGCGTGAACCTCGCGGCCCGCCTGGAAAGCGCCTGCAAACAATACGGCGCCCACATCCTGGTCAGCGAATTCACGGTGGCCAAGCTGAAAGGCACCTACCGCCTGCGCGAAGTCGACCGCGTGGTGGTCAAGGGCAAGACAAAGCCGGTCGAGGTGTTCGAGCTGCTCGACTACCACACCGACGAAACCTTCCCCAA
>JADGAL010000418.1:1920-2390 GCA_015232025.1 Alphaproteobacteria bacterium | reverse complement strand
CAAATGGGACCAGGCGCTGAAGGCCTTCCACGAGGTCCTGTCCCTCCACCCCAAGGACGCCGCCGCCCGCATGTATGTCGAGCGCTGCGAACTCCTCAAGGCCGAACCACCCGAGGGCGATTGGGACGGGGTTTGGGTGATGAAGTCTAAGTAGGGGAGCGTGATCGCGGGGCGCCCGTCGTCAAAAAAGTCCGGGACGCCTCGGCGGCCGATCAAGATCAACCACCAAGACACCAAGGCCACCAAGAGGCACCAAGAAAATCGCCTTGGTGAACCTTGGCGCTCATTGCCCCTAATTAGTGATTTCGTGCAATGTCACCGTAATCCCGATGGGGCCAAGGCCGCAGCCACGGCCGTTGCTGGTTCGAAAATTAATGTCGCTGCCATCCTGGAACTCCGCGCACTCTGATTTAGTGCACTGTCACCGCAATTATGTCACCGCAATTACCGCGATTTTCAATATTGCTAAG
>JADGAL010000418.1:1080-1888 GCA_015232025.1 Alphaproteobacteria bacterium | reverse complement strand
CTCCATAGCTTCCCTAAAGTCAATGTGTGACTTGAAGTGGCGCGCACCTTCTATCTCCTTCGCAACGTAATTTTCTAGAGACGAGTCCCCTACCAAAGAGTCAAGCTGCACAGATGGGTTTTCCTTAACGTATTTCGCTACCGCCCTTATTATGAAAGCGTTCGTCTCCATATCGGACGGGCGCGAGGGGCGCTCTTTGGCCAATTGCCGCCTCATTCGCGCCATCTCGGACTGAAGATCAGTCAACATCTCGACAACCATCTTGTCGGCAGGAACAGTATCTTGACTGAGGCCTGCAATCTGGAATCTGCCAAAACTCTTCAGGAAAGTGGAATGGTCAGGATCAGCCGAAGCAGCTCGATAAGTTGCAAGTACTTTATCTGCCAAGTGGGCCCTAAACGAAACAATCTTGCCAAATCGTAAGTCCCGCGGATACGGTATGTGCTCAACAACGCCCGTATCAAACGAGTAATCCGTCTTATCATCCTTAATGATTACGGTCGGCTTGTCAAAAGCAAGTCGCATTCCTAACTCGAACATTACGTTTGGGTTCTTCCCACTAACATCACATACAATGATGTCAGAGGAATAAACGTTCTGCACTATTCTCTTTTGAATAATGCCAACATCATCAGAATCGCTCACCAATTTTACGGAAAACTTTAGCGCATCTATAGACTCGATAGAATCTGAAATTATTGACTTTACCTCATTCCAGTGGTCTGCCGAGCATCCGTCTATTGCGGAGATTGGCATGACGATTCCACAGGTCAACTGCGGAGCAGCATCAACATTCATTCAACCTCCA
>JADGAL010000418.1:532-957 GCA_015232025.1 Alphaproteobacteria bacterium | reverse complement strand
GCCACCTTTCTAGGGTTGAGCCGTTCCAACTGGTTGCTAAATCAGGCGTCCGTCCGCGCTTCCGGCATCTCCCCCGGCGGACTCTCCGGTGGCCCGATGTCGGGCGGGACTTCGACCGGATTACGGTAACAGTGCGCTAAATCGGGATGCGCGGATAGTGGAATGCACCCCATCGCTGAGACAGCGTAATCCCTGTCACAGTAATCCCGCCGGTGGCAAGTGCGCCAGCAGGGCGGCCAAAATCCGCATGGATGCTTCGTATTGAAATGTTCCCCGAATGAGGCACATAATCGGATTACGGTGACAGTGCACTAAATCTCGGGCGTCCACGCTTCGGCCATCTCCCCCGGCGGCACCTCCGGTGGCCCGATGTCGGGCGGGGCTTCGACCGGCGGGGGGTCCCAATAGGGTTCGGGCACGCCCTC
>JADGAL010000418.1:0-421 GCA_015232025.1 Alphaproteobacteria bacterium | reverse complement strand
GCCCGGCATGCGTCGGCGCGGTTGGACAAGGGGGCGGTTCAGGCGGGGGAGTTGTGCTACCTATGTCGCCATGGACGTCATCAACACCCTGATCCTGACCGGCGCGGCGTTGCTGGTCGCCAGCATCTTCACCAGCTTGATCTCGTTTCGGATCGGCGCGCCGTTGCTGCTGGTGTTCTTGATGGTCGGGCTGGGGGCCGGCGAGGACGGGTTGGGCATCGAGTTCGACCACGCGCCGACCGCGTTCTTCGTGGGCAGCGTGGCGCTGGCGCTGATCCTGTTCGATTCGGGCTTCCATACGCCGGCCGCGAGTTGGCGCGCCGCGGCGGGGCCGGCGGTGATGTTGGCCACGCTGGGCGTGGTGGTGACCACGGCGATCGTCGGCGTGGCGGCCCATCTGATCCTGGGGTTCTCGTGGCCG
>JADGAL010000417.1 GCA_015232025.1 Alphaproteobacteria bacterium | reverse complement strand
CGCTCCAACGACGCGGCCGGCCGCCGAAAAACAGGACGCCAGATCACGCTCCCGGCTGATCCCCGGACCAGACTACCTGGGGAATTTTGCTCCGGCGCTTTTGGGGAAATTTCATTCGCCATTGACAACCATCACCACAGCCTGCCGCTGAGCCGGGTCTGGGGCGACGGCCGCCGCTTCTCCTCTGACGGGCAGCGCTTCGCCATTGAACGCGACAGTCCACTCGGCGCCTTCTATCCCCGCTACTTCGGCCATTACGAGCGCGCGCTGACCCTGTACACGCACACCGCCGACCAGAACAGCGTCTACGCCACGCAGGCCATCTCCTGCGCGCCGCGCGAGGCCGGCTGGGTGCTCAACGGCATCCTGGAGAATGACACCGCGCTCGACATCCGCGAGCACACCACCGACACCGGCGGCTTCACCGAAAAGCTGTGGGGGCTGTGCGCCCTGCTGGGCATCGACTTCATGCCGCGGCTCAAGGACCTGCCCGATCAGGCCCTCCACCGCGTCGACCGCGGAGCCGACTACGGCCCGCTCGCCCCGCTGCTGCGCTCCACCATCGACCTGAACATCATTGTCGACCATTGGGACTCGCTCGTCCGCATCGCCGCCTCGCTCAAAGACCGCCTGACGCCGGCGCACGTCGTGATGCAGCGGCTCAACAACGCGGGGACCGCCGACCCGATCGCCAAGGCCCTCACCGCGCTGGGTCGCCTCGCGAAAACCACCCATATCTTGCGCTACATCCACGAGGAACCGCTGCGCCGGGCCATCCAGCTCCAGCTCAACCGCGGCGAGTTCCGCCACATCCTCGCCAAGTGGCTGTTCTTCGCCAACCACGGCACTTTCCGAACCGGCGACTACGAGGAAATCATGAACAAGGCAAGCTGCCTGAGCCTGCTGTCGAACGCCGTGCTGATCTGGAACACGCGCCACATCGAGGGCATCGTCGCACAGCTCCGTGCCGCCGGACAGGAGGTTCTCGACGAGGACATCGCCCGCGTCTCTCCCCTGTTGCATGCCCACATCATCCCGAACGGCAGCTATTTCCAGTCGCTGCGGCGCCAATCGGTGTTCTCCGAAGAGCTCGTTCGGTAAACGCTCGGCCCAGCCGCCAATCCGGACCACAACATTGCGGGAAACACGCTACCGTACGTTTCCGCACCGTTGGGCCTTCTGGCCCATCTACCGCGAGGGCGAGCGTGCCGAACGCTGCGAGACGACACTGGAAGAAGCGGCCATCGTCCTTGGCGTAAGCCAGACCACCGTCCGCCGTCTCATCGCCGAAGGGGTGCTTACGGCGGAACAGCATTGCAAGGGCGCGCCTTGGATTGTCCGACGAACCGATCTCGACCGCGAAGACATCCGCCGCCAAGCCGCCTGTCGACGCTCCCGACGCCCGCCGCCCGATGAGCGGCAGCCAACTTTCCTTGATTTGCCAACGAGATGACGGGATGAGCAGTATGAAGCACCATCGTCCAGCGCCGTGCCGCAATGACGGCAACTCGCGGCCGTGGCGGTGACAACAACCTGGTCCGGCTCCTCGGCCAGCGTCCGCCCGCCGCCCTTGCGCCCCACGCTGCCCGCGCGCGGCCCTTGGCGTTTCTCCTTGGCGTTCCGGTCGGCCTTCTGTCCCTTGGACGGCGGCGTGCTGGAATTGCCCGGCGTCTTCGGCGGCTCGTTCAGCTTCGCCTCAAGCTCCGCCACCCGCGCTCTCAACGCGGCGTTCTCCGCCCGCAGCGCCGCCACCTCCGCCACCAGCGCGTCGACCCGGTCCAGCAGCGCATAGATCAGCGCGTCTTTCTGTTCATGCGAAAGCTGGGAAAGATCGGGACGGCGTGCCTGCGGAGTCATCCGAAGGTTGAATCGCGAACCGAGCCCCGTGTCAAGGCCTTGTGCGAGACCGCGTCAGGCTACGCTACATCCATGCCAGCCGGGGGCGGGTTGAGCAGTTACCTGCGCAGGGCCATTCAGGCACGGCTCGACGAGGGGCGGCGCTTACGCGGAGCAGCCGCTGTTCGACTTTGGGCATGGGCGGTACAAGCCGATGTGCTAGGCTAAATCCGTATGGCTATCTGTCATTTGGGGGAATGATGCCTATACTTCTGATCGTACTGTCAGCCTGTGGTTTTTTTGCCGTCATGGTTGGCGTGTTCAAACTGACGGATCGCGCCAAGACGAAGCCAGTCGCCAAGGATGCCCGGACCGTAAACTTCCAGGGCATCGATGATGCCGGAAAGCTGACCCGACGGAAGGCCGAGCTTGAAGCCCGGATAAAGGCTCTGACCGCCAAGGAGGCATCCCTGATCGCGTCCGTGGAGGAATACGAGCGCGGCATCGATACCCGTAAGGCTGCGAAGCTGGCTGCCGAGCAAGACGAAATCAATGCCGCCATCGCGGCCAGGAGCGCGGCTGAGGCGCGAGTTCACCAGCTTCGCGAGAATGAGCGAAAGCTGGCCGACGCCGTCTCCGACCTTCAGGACGAGGTCGACCGCGGAAAAGCGCGAGTGGATGATCTGTCCACCGACGTTGCCGATCTCACCCGGACCAAGGAGGCTCTCGACGAGGGCATCACCACTCTCTTGTCTCGGCAGCGTGGGATTGAGGCGGATATGGCCGAGCTGGATCGGGACATCGACGAGCGCCGCCGAGAAAAATTATCCGAGATGGAAGCGGCGGTAGCCGCGCAGAAGGAATTGGCGCTGTCCAAGATCATGGCGTGGACGGAGTCCGAGAAGTCGCGGCTTCAGGAACGGTTTGAGAGCAGTTACCAATCCGAGCTCACCGACCTGCGGCGTCAGTTGATCGAGAAAGTTACTGCCGAATTCGACAGCATCCATGAATACTTTTCGGCCTTTGCATCGGAGCGCAAGCTCATGGCCGAGACTGAAATCAAAGAGTTCCTGGCGGAGAAACGTTC
>JADGAL010000416.1 GCA_015232025.1 Alphaproteobacteria bacterium | reverse complement strand
CGGGAAGCGCCTCGACCGCCTTGCGCGCCGCCCAGGCCAGCAGCGCGAGGTCGCGGAAGTCCTCGGCCCCCAAGCGGCGCAGGGCGCGGCGCGCCGCGGGTGGAGTCATCGCCGGATCGGGGATCAGCGGCGGCGCGCACAGCCGGGCGAGGCGCTTGGTCTGGTGGTTGGACAGGCGCAGCCGATCGGCCACCACCAAGACGCCGGGTCCGTCGACCCGCAACACGGCGGCCAGCCGGCGAATCGCGTCGGGCGCCACCTCGGGGCGCTTGAGGCCGCGCGTCTCCAGCCAGCACAGCACGCGCAACCGACCGAAATCGACGGCGTCGGGCAGGACGTGGGGCAGCACCCGTTCCCCGTGCATCAGCACCATCACGCTGGCCGGGTCGGGGGCGAGCAGCAGCTTGAGGATTTCACCGCACACCCGCTCGCCCGACAGGCGCGGCAGCAGGGGCGCCATGTGCCGGCAGGCGGCCAGCGAGTACGGGTCGGGCGGCGGCCGGCCGTACCACGCGAAAAAGCGGAAGAAGCGCAGCAGGCGCAGCACGTCCTCCTCGATGCGCTTGGTGGGGTCGCCGACGAAGCGCACCCGGCCGGCGCCCAGATCCTGCAAGCCGTTGAACGGGTCGTAGATGCGGCCTTCGGGATCGGCGAACAGGGCGTTGATTGTGAAGTCGCGGCGCGCCGCGTCGGCCGCCCAGTCGTCGGTGAATTCGACGCGGGCGTGACGGCCGAAGGTCTCGACGTCCTCGCGCAGGGTGGTGACCTCGAAATGGGCATGGCCGACCACCGCCGTCACCGTGCCGTGCTCGATGCCGGTCGGCACGGCGCGGATGCCGGCTCGCTCGAGCAGCAGCATGACCCGCTCGGGCGGGTCGTGGGTGGCGATGTCGACGTCGCGGATCGGCCGCTTCAGCACCGCGTCGCGCACGCAGCCGCCGACGAAACGCACCTCGGCGCCGTCGGCGCGCAGGGCGGCGATCACCGCGCGCGTCTCGGGCGCGTCCATCCACTCTTGTGGCGAAAGCTGGCCGACCGGGTCCATGCGCTCCGCTTCAGGTGGCGTCGCAACGGGCGACGAGCACCTCGTAGAGGTTCCTCAGCATGCCGGCGGTGGCGCCCCAGATGTAATAGGACCCGAACGGCATCGCATAATAGAACCTCTCGGCCCCCTCGACCAGCCGCGAGCAGCGCTGATGGTTGCCGGGATCGAGCAGGAATTCGAGCGGCACCTCGAACACCTCGGCCACCTCGAAGGGATCGGGGGCCAGGGCGAGCGGCGGATCGAGCAGCCCGACCACCGGCGTGATGCGAAATCCGGTGGTGGTGACGTAGTCGTCAAGCCGTCCGACCAGATCGACGGCGGCGGGGTGCAGGCCGATCTCCTCCTCGGTCTCGCGCAGGGCGGCGGCGACCGGATCGGCGTCCCCCTCCTCGATGCGGCCGCCGGGGAAGCTGACCTGGCCCGCGTGATTGGCGAGATGGGCGGTGCGCTGGGTGAACAACACGGTCAGCCCGGCCGGATGGCGGACCAGCGGCACCAGCACGGCGGCGGGGACCAGCAGGCGGTTGGGCAACGGTGTGTCATCGCACCCGCCCAGGGCGCGCGCATTGGCCGCGTCCGAACGCTCGGCCCGGCCCAGGCCGCCCGCCAGCATTCGCGCGATCCCGTCTCGGGTCAGCTCGTCTCTTCCAGGCTGCCCAGGGGAAAGAAGTTGCCGCCGCTCCATATTCCGTAGGACCGTTCCTCGCCGAACTTTTCTTCGATGCCGTGCGCCACCAGTTCATAATAGACGGGACGCGCCAAACGCGCCTCGATCCCTTCGCGCACCAGGACGTAAGGGCAGGGCTCCCCACTCTTTGGGTCGGTCTCGACGCGCAGAGGGTTCGAAGGACCCAGCGTCACGAGTTCGTCAATATTGGTGCGGAAACTGACCACCTTCTCCCTGCCGGAGCCGCACATGAACATCTCGACCGCCATGAACGGAACGTCCTCGACCTGGATTCGGCCCGACTCGACGGGCGTGATCAGCCAGTACGAACCATCCGCGCGGCGCGACAGCACCGAGGCGAACAGGCAGACCATCTCTTTGCGCGTGATCGGGCTTCCATGGTAGAACCACTTGCCGTTCCGGTCGATCCGGATGTCGATGTCGCCGCAAAGGGCTTCGGCCGCGGGCGAGTCGACGAGCGCGCCTTTCATTCCGCCCTCGTGATCAGGTCCAACGTGTCGTGGAGAAATCGTCCGTGACATCCGCACCCAGTTCTCCCGCTCATCATCCTTCGGCCGATATCTCCCAGGTGGTAACCGAAATCGATCGCCTCAAGGGCCGTCTGGCCGAGGCGCGCGAGCGGATCGGTCGGATCATCTTCGGCCAAGGTCAGGTTCTGGACGAAAGTCTTATCACGCTGCTGGCGGGCGGTCACGCCCTGTTGATCGGGGTGCCCGGCCTGGCCAAGACGCGGCTGGTGCAGACCCTGGGCATCGTGCTGGGGCTGGACGACAAGCGCGTCCAGTTCACCCCCGACCTGATGCCCGCCGACATCCTGGGCTCCGAGGTGCTCGAGGAGCGCGAGGGCGGAAGCCGCGCCTTCCGTTTCATCCAGGGGCCGGTGTTCAGCCAGCTTCTGATGGCCGACGAGATCAACCGCGCCAGCCCGCGCACCCAGTCGGCGCTGTTGCAGGCGATGCAGGAGCGCCGGGTCAGCGTGGCCGGGCATTACCACGACCTGCCCGCCCCCTTCCACGTCCTGGCCACCCAGAATCCGCTGGAGCAGGAGGGCACCTATCCACTGCCCGAGGCGCAGCTCGACCGCTTCCTGATGCAGATCGACGTGGGCTATCCCGACCTGGACGCCGAGCGCCGCATGCTGGTCGCCACCACCGGCCTGGACGAGGAGGTTCCCGTCAAGATCCTGTCGGCCGAGGATTTG
>JADGAL010000415.1 GCA_015232025.1 Alphaproteobacteria bacterium | reverse complement strand
AGGTGGCGGCGCGCTCCAGGAAGTCGGGGCCGCCGTCCAGGCTGCCATGCAGCGCCGCCGCGTGGCCATGGCAGGTCAGCAGGCCGCGCTGCTGGTCGATGGTAAGCTGGACCGGCGGGCGCTTGGCCAGGGCCTCGATCGATTGCGCGGCGGGGCCGATCAGGGCGCGTTGCAGGGCGCGCCGGGCGTCGTTGGCCGGCTCGACGGCGGCCAGCGCGCAGGCGCGGATCAACGCGGCCAGATTGTCCTCGAAGGGCAGCGGCAGGCGCAGGATGGTGGCGGGCGAGAAGCTGCCCGGCTCGTCGTCATGGATGCCCGGCCCGCCGAACTGCAGGGCCAGCGAATCGCCACCCTCGACGGCGCCCCAGACGGCCAGATCGGCCTCGGTCTCGGCCAGCAGGTGGCGGACGCGGCTGGCCAGGGCGCCCATCACGGTGCCGTCGGGCACGTCGCCGGCCCGCAGCAAGGCCTCGCCGCGATGCACGAACAGGCCGGTCCCGGCCTCCAGCGCGGTCTTGATCAGGGCTTGCGCCCGGCCATCGGTGTCGCCCTCGATTTGCGCCAGAAGCACCACGAAGGGCGGCGCCACGATTCCGGTGGCGCCTTCGGGGGCCGGCAGGGCCTTGCGTCGCGAGCGTCCGAACAGCCGGCCCAGCAAGCCCGGCAGCAATCCCCGCCGCGCCTGTCGGCTTGGCTTGCGGCCGATCATCCCATCGGCGCCGCGCAGCCGGTCGACCAGCGTGCCCATGATGCGCATGGCCAGCGCCGGGTCCTTGCTGACCGAGGCCAAGAACTCGGCGCGCGGAATCACCTGAAGGCGGCACGGCTCGACGGTTCGGGCGGTGGCGCTGCGCGGGCCGGGCTCGATGATGCCCATCTCGCCGAACATGTCGCCCGCCCCCAGCGTGGCCAGCACCACGCTGCCCGAGGGGGTGGCCTTCGACAGCTCGACCCGGCCGCTGACCACGACGAACACGTCGTCGCTGTCATCGCCCTCGCGGAAGATGATCGCGTTGGGCTTGAAGGTCTTTTCCTGAACGCTCACCGCTCGCCCCGTCTGGTGCCGATCGCTCCATAATGACGCGTCGGGCGGCGCGGGTCACCCCCCGATCAGCGCCAACCACTCTTGTTCGGTCAGCACCGCCACCCCCAACTCGCGCGCCTTGGCGGCCTTCGAGCCGGCGTCGGCGCCGGCCACCACCCAGTCGGTGCCGCGCGACACCGAACCGGCCACCTTGGCGCCCAGCGACTCGGCGCGGGCCTTGGCCTCGGATCGGGTCATGGTCTCCAGCGTGCCGGTGAACACCACGGTCTTGCCGGCGACCGGCGAGGCGGTGCGGGGGGCCTCCAGCGGCGTGACCTCGGCCAGTTGGGCGGCCAGATCGTCGAGGGCGGTCTGGTTGTGGGCCTCGGCGAAGAAGGCGACGATGTCCTGGGCGACGCCGGGGCCGATGCCGTTGATGTTGGTCAGTTCGGCATAGGCGTCCGAGTCCGGGTCGGCGGCCTCGGTCATCCGTCGCCGCCAGTTTTCCAGCGAGCCGTAATGCAGGGCCAGCAGGCGCGCCGTGGCTTGGCCGACCTGGCGAATGCCCAGCGCGAAGATCAGGCGGTCGAGCGGGATGACGCGGCGGCGTTCGATCGCCTCGAACAGCTTGCGCGCCGAGGCGGCGCCCCAGCCGGGCTGGGTCGACAGGCGCTCCAGGCTGGCGCCGGGGCCGTAGCGCTCGCCCAGGCGGAAGATGTCGGCGGGACTTTTCACCCAGCCCTTGGCGAACAGGAACTCGACGTTCTTTTCGCCCAAGCCCTCGATGTCGAAGGCGTCGCGGGCCGCGAAATGGCGCAGCCGCTCGACCGCCTGGGCCGGGCAGGTCAGGCCGCCGGTGCAGCGGCGGATGACCTCGCCCTCGGGCCGCGCCGCATGCGCGCCGCAGACCGGGCAGAGCGTGGGGAATTCGTAGGGCGGGCGGGTGTCGCGCGCCCCGTCGTCGATCACCGCGACCACCTGGGGGATCACGTCGCCGGCCCGCTGCACCACCACGCTATCGCCGACGCGGATGTCCTTGCGGCGGATTTCGTCCTCGTTGTGGAGGGTGGCGCGGGCCACCACCACGCCGCCCACCGTCACCGGTTCGAGATGGGCCACGGGGGTCAGCGCGCCGGTTCGTCCAACCTGCACCTCGATGGCGCGGACGATGGTGCGGGCCTGTTCGGCCGGGAATTTGTGCGCCACGGCCCAGCGCGGGGCGCGGGCCACCTGGCCCAAGCGCTGTTGCCAGTCGAAGCGGTCGACCTTGTAGACCACGCCGTCGATGTCGTAGTCCAGGGTGGGCCGGCTGTCCTGGAGGGCGTGGTGGAAGGCCAGCGCCTCGTCGATATCGGCGCAGCGCTTGGCCTCGGGGTTGACGTGGAAACCCCACCCGGTCAGCCGTCCCAGGAATTCCCAATGGCTGGCGGCGGGTGGCTCGCCCACCTCGCCCAGCGCATAGGCGAACAGGCGCAACGGCCGCTTGGCGGTGACGCCGGGATCAAGCTGGCGCAGGCTGCCGGCGGCGGCGTTGCGCGGATTGGCGAACACCGGCTCGCCCTCGGCGGCGCGCCGCTCGTTCAGCGCCATGAAGTCGGCGCGGGTCATGTAGACCTCGCCGCGCACCTCGACCACCGCCGGGAAGGGCGGGCTGAGGCGCAGGGGCAGGTCCTTGAGGGTGCGCAGATTGGCGGTGACGTCCTCGCCCTCCGAGCCGTCGCCGCGCGTCGCGCCCTGGACGAAGGCGCCGTCCTGGTAACGCAGCGAGATCGACAGGCCGTCGATCTTCGGCTCGGCGACCACGGCGATCGGCTGGCCGGGGTCGTCGCGCAACTCCTTGATGAAGTTGCGCACGCCGTCGAAGAAGGCGCGCACGTCGTCGTCCGAGAAGGCGTTCTCCAGCGACAGCATG
>JADGAL010000414.1 GCA_015232025.1 Alphaproteobacteria bacterium | reverse complement strand
CATCCGTGGGAACATTCGCACACTAGCGGACGTGCGGACCGCGCTTGAAAATGCGGGGATCGAGTTTCTCAATCATGGTTCCCCAGGAGTGAGAATTCGGGCGCGGTCGGGGTGATCGGCGGATCGCCTGCCCCGCGACAATTACCCTGGCCGGTGCGCGAGGGCGCGCAAGGCCTCCGGCCTCCGGGTCGCGGGGTCAATGCTGAAGGTCGTCCTTCTTTTTTGTCCGCTTGACTCGCCGCATCGATCGCGAATCAGTCGGGAGATCGCGACGGAGGTGGTTGTAGATCACTCCGATCGCGCGCATCGCCGCCGAGTAGCCGGTAACGCTAGTCTGCTTCGAAAGCTTGTGGACGATCTCGTCCAGACTTTCGCCATCGATATCTCCGATCGGCAAGCCTGGAACGGGGATGCGCGCGTCCATCGCCAACTTCCTTGCTTCGTGGCTTTTCAGGATTGCCTCGCGGGCCACCTCCTCGGCGCTTTCCAGCCTTTGATACGCCTCAAGGGTGGCTTTCGCGGCGGCCTTCCGCTGAGTTTGCCGATCGTGCGCTTGTTCGAGCGCGTCAGCCTGCTCGTATGCCCAAAGCCGTCCCGAGGAGTCGTCGAAGCCGCCCAAGACCCCGTGCCGGAGCAGACCGAATTGTCGAGCACGCTTCCTGACCGCCTCGCTGCGGTCCTTGGCGACCAGCTGCTCCAGGCGCGCGCGCTCCTCCTCGAAGAACCGGGACGCGGCCTTTTCTTCGATGGCCGGCTCACCGCATGCATTTCGCGCTTCCTCCAAGGTCGCCTGATCAAATGCCTCTAAAGCTCGCGAAGCGTTCTCCCAATTCTCGATAAGGACGTGCGGCTCAAGACCCAAGCGGTCCTCAAGTTCGAGACGGCGGCTGCGTTCAATCTCGTAGGCCCGACGAACCTCCGCCCAAACCGCGGATGCCCGGTGTTCATCCCGCCACCAGCCTTCTTCGAGGCACTCGCCTTTGCTTCGCCCGTAAACATCCTCGGCGAAACCGCGTTGTCGGGCCGATAATACCTCACGTTCCTCGGCGTCGACGACCGCCGCCGAGGGCTGGTGGTCCCGTTCTCGCTCTTGCTCGATGAGGTCTTGCACGTCGGCCGGGCGGAGCCAGCCGGCCCTTCGACGCTTCTCAAGGCGGAGTTTTCGCGCTTCCGCCTTTGATTGAGCGCGACTCACCTCGCGTTCCTCTTGGCGCCGCCGCAATTCGGCATAGGCGCTTTGTGTCGCCTCGTCCTCTCGGGGATCCTGGCCTGCGATGACTGCGGCGTTGTGAGCGAGGACATAGCTCGCAAAGGCGTCTGGCGTCTTATTCCCGTGGAGCACCGCCTCGGGAATGCGAAGAAGTCCTTCACGTTCTATACCGATCGTCCGCAGACGATCGCCAGCCACGAGTTCGACATCGTCTTTATGTTGGAGCAGTTGATTCTGGAGGTTTGCCGCGATCCGTCGCCAACGCTGAAGGCCGCTCTTGGTTCCGAGGAGCGGCTGCTGTCAGTGCCGGATGAATACTCCCCGATAGTGCCGACTGAAAATTCCCCAGGGTGAGGCGACAGCCCGGTCCTGGGGCGAGCCCCAGGACCGGGCTGTCGCCGATCGTTCATCATCCCCTTCCTGATCGGAAGGAGGGGGTGGTGGTCAAACTTGGGGAGTTTGTCATGATTCTAGATCTTCACCGGCAGGGGATGTCGCTGTCGGCCATTTCCCGCCGCACCGGCATGGACCGCAAGACCATCCGGAAGTACGTCCAGCAAGGCCTGGAGCCGCCCGCCTACAAGAGCCGGACGCCGAAGGGTTCGGTCGTCGATCCGTACCGTGCGTACCTGGCCGAGCGGGTGGCGCAGTGGCCCGAGTTGACCGCGCGTCGCCTGCTGCGCGAGATCCGCGACCTCGGATACGGCGGCGGCTACACCACGGTCAAGGAGGCGGTATCCGCGCTGCGCCCGGCGGCCGCCACCGCCTTCGAGCGCCGGTTCGAGACCCCGCCGGGCAAGCAGGCCCAGGTCGACTTCGCCCATTTCCGCGCCACCTTCGCCGACGAGCCTGGCACCGAGCGCGTCGTCTGGCTGTTCTCCCTGGTCCTGGGGCACAGCCGCCTGATGTGGGCGCGCTTCGTGCCCCACCAGGACCTGCAGGCGGTCCTGCGCTGCCTGGGCGCGGCGTTCGAGGCCATCGGCGGAGTCCCGGCCGAGGTGCTGTTCGACCGCATGAAGACAGCGGTCCAGGACGAGGGCGACGAGGGCACCCTGGCCGACCTCGTCACCGCCCTCGCCAAGGCCGAACGAGAAGGGGTCTTGCGCGAGCGCCTGCGCTTCCTGTGCCGACCGGCCCTGCTGATCGTCGACGAGATCGGCTATCTGCCGGTCGTGCCCGGCGGCGGCAACCTGTTCTTCCAGCTGGTCAACGCCCGCTATGAACGCGGCGCCATGATCCTGACCTCCAACCGGGGCTTCGGCGAATGGGGCGAGGTCTTCGGCGACGCCGTCGTCGCCACCGCTCTGCTCGACCGCCTGCTGCACCACGCCGTCGTCGTGCAGATAGAAGGCGCCAGCTACCGCATGCGCAAGCACGCCGGCCTGGTGTCCGAGAACGCCCTCACCAGGCCGTCCGCCGGACCAGGGGCAACGCCGCTCCAACGACGCGGCCGGCCGCCGAAAAACAGGACGCCAGATCACGCTCCCGGCTGATCCCCGGACCAGACTACCTGGGGAATTTTGCTCCGGCGCTTTTGGGGAAATTTCATTCGCCATTGACAACCACAGCGGAACGAACGCGGCGACCGGCTCGCCCGCCGCCGCCTCGGCGTTGTCGCGCTTCCACTGCCGCGCGTGGCGCCGGATCGCGTCGTAGCCGCCGGCGTATCCCGCCTCCTCCAGCCGCTCGAACATCCCCGTCATCGTCAGGCGCTCGCGCCGTCCCTTCCGCCCG
>JADGAL010000413.1 GCA_015232025.1 Alphaproteobacteria bacterium | reverse complement strand
AGCCGACTCTGTTCTTGGTTCGAATGCACTGCGTGAAATTGGAAAATCCCGCTTTGCGGGCTCGTGCCCTCTGGCCACACTTTGGCAAATGGCTTGGCTCCCCCACGATTCCGGCCAACCCCCACCATCCATCGGCACACGCCAAGCTCCCGAACGCCCTTTGGCGTCCGCCTCGCGGGCTGACCATCATCTGGGGAACCGACGTGCTCCATTGGATCGCCCGCCATGAAATCGGTTCCCGTTGTGGTCGCCGCGCTGCTGTTCGCCGATTCGGCCGCCGCCGAGACGTTGCTTGATCGCCAGGGTTTGGCCGAGTTGCGGCGGTATTTTCCGCAGATCGCGGCGGCGTCGTCGGGCTATGACGGCACCCTGCTGGATCGCTCGCCGCCGGCCGGGGTGGGGGCGATGCTGGATGCCGGGTGGGGATTTGGCGGCACCGGGGCGGCGGGGGGCGAGGCCGCCGCGTTGAGTGGCTCGGAGAGCGGGGCCTATGTTTGGCGGGCGTTGCCGGTGGGCGAGTCGACGGCGTTCGTGCCATTCGTGTCGTGGACGGCGGCGGCGGGTGGGGTGGATGGGCGGGCCTCGGCGGCCGTGGTGCATCAGATGGGGCGCGATCTGACGCTGGCGCTGGACCCGCAATACACCCTTAGCACCTGGTCGGGCGGGAGCGACGGTCCCGAGCGGGTGCCGCGGCGCGATCATTCGTTGGGGTTGACCAGCGGGCTGCGCTGGTCGGCGATGCCGGGGGTGGCGGTGTCGGCTTCGGTGGGCTATGCGCAGAAATGGACGCTGGTCGGCGCCGACGAGTACCGCACGTTCATCGTCGCGCCGACCTTCCGGGTGCTGGTGCGGTTGTGATCTTCGGGCGACCGCCGCGCCTAAAACTCGTCGTCGTCCCCGAACGAGAAATCCGACCCGGCCGATTCGGCTTGGGGTTCGGGTTGGGGTTGGGGTTGGGGTTCGGGTTGCGGCTCGGGCGCCGCCGCCGCCTGGGCCTCGCTCGCGAACATTCCGGCGATCATGTTGCCGAGCAGCACGCCGCCGGCCACACCGGCGGCGGTCTGCAAGGCCCCGGACAGGAAGCCGCCGCGCGGGGCCTGCTGGAATTGCCGCATGCTCCCCGCCAGCGGGTCGCGGCGGGGGGCCATCGGCGTCGATCCGGCCGCCTTCGACGGGCCGAACAGGCAGCTCAGGAAGCCGCCGCCACCCGCCGGACGGCTGGCCAAGTCCCGCTCAAGCTCGTCGACGCGCGCCTTGAGGGCGTCGAGCGCCCGCTCCTGCACCAGCACGGCCTGGGCCATGTAATAGGGCGCCGCCGGCTGGCGGGCCACCATCGCGCCGATATGGGCCTCCGCCTCGGCGTCGCGCGGGCCGGTCGCGCCCTCGGCTTGGCGCAGGCGGTCGAACAGGCCGTCGATGGCGGCCTTGTCGTCGTGGTCCATGGTCTTGATCCCCCTGTTGATACCGCAAGGAGAGTAAGTCCGCCGAGGCGAAAATCAAGACGATAGCTCAACGACGGCTGGTTTGACCCCGCCGCCCGTCCTCGTCGAACAGCGAGATCAGTTGCTTCAGCATGGCGCCGCCCAGTTCCTCGGCGTCCATGATGGTGACGGCGCGGCGATAGTAGCGGGTGACGTCGTGGCCGATGCCGATCGCCACCAGTTGGACCGGCGATTGGCCCTCGATCCAGGCGATCACGTCGCGCAGGTGCTTTTCCAGCAGGTTGCCGGGATTGACCGACAGGGTCGAATCGTCGACCGGGGCGCCGTCCGAGATGACCATCAGGATGCGCCGTTGCTCGGGCCGGGTCAGCAGGCGTTGATGCGCCCACAGCAGGGCCTCGCCGTCGATGTTCTCCTTGAGCACGCCTTCCTTCAGCATCAGGCCCAGATTCTTGCGGGCGCGGCGCCAGGGGGTGTCGCCACCCTTGTAGACGATGTGGCGCAGATCGTTGAGGCGGCCGGGATTGGCCGGCTTGCCCTCGGCCAGCCAGCGGTTGCGCGCCTCGCCACCCTTCCAGGCGCGGGTGGTGAAGCCCAGCACCTCGACCTTGACGCCGCATCGCTCCAAGGTGCGCGCCAGGATGTCGGCGCTGGTCGCCGCCACGGTGATCGGCCGGCCGCGCATCGAGCCGGAATTGTCGATCAGCAGGCTGACCACGGTGTCGCGGAACTCGGTCTCCTTCTCCTGCTTGAAGGACAGCGAGTGCATCGGATTGGCGACGATGCGGGCCAGACGCCCGGCGTCCAGCATGCCCTCCTCCAGGTCGAAGTCCCAGGCCCGCGTCTGGCGCGCCATCAGGCGGCGTTGCAGCCGGTTGGCGAGGCGGCTGATCACGCCCTGCAAGTGCGAGAGCTGCTGGTCGAGCTGGGCGCGCAGCCGGTTCAGCTCGTCGGGATCGCACAGATCGGCCGCCTCGACCACTTGGTCGAAGGCGGTGGTGAAGGAGCCATAGGGCTTTTCGCCCGACTCGGCCATGTCGGGCAGCGTTCCGGGGCGGCGCCGGGTCGGGCCGCTCGGCTGGTCCGAGGCGTGGCCGGGCGCCATGGTGGCGTCCTGGTCGTCGCCCTCTTGGCCGGCATCGCCTTCGGCGCCGGTCTCGCCGGTCTCCATCGACTGGTCGCCCTCGGCCTGCTGGCCGCCCTGGCCGTCTTGGCTGTCCTCGGACTGGTCCGAGGGATCGCTTCCCTGCGCGTCCTGTTGTTCCGGGGCGTCCTCGTCCTCGTGGCGCGCATCGTCCTCGGCTTCAAGTTCAAGGTCGGCGATCAGGGCGCGCAGGCCGCGGGTGAAGGCGTCCTGGTCGGACAGCGAATCGCGCAAGGCGGCCAGCCGCTTGCCGGCCTTGGCCTCGATCAGGGGGCGCCACAGATCGACCGCAACCTTGCCCGCCTCGGGCGGGGCGAGGCCGCCCAGCCGCTCGCGGGCCAGCAGGCGCAAGGCCTCGGCCAG